>JASHYB010000028.1 GCA_030043255.1 Thermoplasmata archaeon
TCCTCGGGGCCTCCCCGCTGCTCTTCGCGGCGGTCCGCTACCTCCTCTCCGCCGCCGCGTTCGCCGCGATCGCCCTCGTCCGGCGCGAGCCGAGACCGAGCGCCCAGGGCCTGCGCGTCTCGGCGATCGTCGGGGGCATCCTGGTCATCGGCTGCTACGGGGGCTTCCTGTACTGGGGGGAGCAGTTCACCTCCGGCGGCTACGCCTCGGTCCTGTCGACGACCGCGCCGATCCTGACGGTGATCGTCGCCTACTTCCTGCTCCGCAACGAGCGGCTGGGGACCGGTTCGCTGGTCGGCATCGCGGTCGCGTTCGTGGGGGTCGTCGTGCTGGTGCTCCCGACGCTCTACGGAGGTCCGGTCGGCACCTGGCAGGGCCCGGCGTTCGTCATCGGCGCGTTCGTCAGCGCCGCGTTCGGGACCGTCCTGCTGCGCCGGTTCGGCGGCGGCCGCCAGGGCCTCTGGCAGATCGGCACCCAGTTCGCGGTCGGGGGGCTATTGCTGACCGTGGCGACGTACACCCTGCCGGTCTCCCACGACCTGCCCGCGACCCCGGGGGTCCTCGGCTCGCTGATCGCCCTCGTCGTGCTCTCCTCGGTGGTCGGCTACTTCGCCTACTTCCTGCTCCACCACCGGGTCGGTCCGATCCGGGCCAACACGGTGGCCTACCTCCTGCCGCTGGTCGGGGTCGGCTTCGGCTCCGGCCTCTTCGGCGAGCCGGTCACCGCCTGGGAGGTCGGCGGCTGCCTGGTGGTGCTCGCCGGGATGACGCTGATCGTCCGGAGCTCGGCCGCCCGCTGAGCGGCCGCGCGACGCGAAGGTCAAGGGTCCCGGCGGTTCCGGCCGGCATGGCGTCGCGCGCCGAGCGGGCCGAGCGGTTCCGCGCCCTGCACCGCGCGGCCGGCACGTTCGTCCTGCCGAACGCTTGGGACGTCCCCAGCGCCCGCATCTTCGAGGAGGCCGGCTTCCCCGCCCTGGCCACCTCCAGCGCCGGGGTGATGGTCTCCCTCGGCTACCCGGACGGCGAGGAGATCCCCCGGGCCGAGTACCTGGCCGCCGTGCGCCGGATCGCGTCGCGGCTGTCGGTCCCGCTCTCCGTCGACCTGGTCGCCGGCTTCGGCCACAGCCCGGCCGAGGTCGTCGACACGGTACGGGCCGCCGTCGACGCGGGCGCGGTCGGGATCAACCTGGAGGACCAGGACCCGGAAGGTGACGGGGTCCTCCCGCTCGAGCTCCAGCTCGCCAAGCTGCGGGCGATCGCGGAGCTGAACGACGAGCTGGGGGTGCCGGTCGTGGTCAACGCCCGCACCGACGTGCTCTGGCGCGGACCCGGCGAGCCCGCCGAGCGCCTCCGCGAGGCGGTCCGGCGCTGCCGGGAGTACCGCGAGGCCGGGGCGGACTGCGTGTACCCGATGCGGCTGGTGGCCCGTGAGGAGATCGCGCTCTTCCTGGAGGAGGTCCCCGGGCCGCTGAACGTGATGGTCCGTTCGGGGCTTCCGCCGCTGCCGGAGCTGGAACGGCTGGGCGTGCGGCGCGTGAGCTTCGGGCCGGCGGCGTCCTACGCGACCTTCGGGCTGCTGCGGCGCGTCGGCCGAGAGATCCTGGAAGAGCGATCGTTCCGGTCGCTCACGGAGGGGGCGATCACCTTCGACGAGCTGAACCGGCTCGCTGTGGCCGGCGAGCGGCCGGGGGCGGACGGGCGCTAGGCCGGTCGGCCGCGCGCGCCGACGACCCGGAGCGGCCGCGCCAGGTCCCCGGGGGGCCCTCCTCTCCCGGGCCGTCGCGGGGGAGACCCCATCTCATGGCCCTCCGCGGCCTGGGGGAGGGCATGCCGGCCAGGCCTCCCGCGGCCCAGGACCCGAGCTCCCCTGCGCGGTCGGACGGTCCGACGGAGATCGCCCCCGGCGTGTTCGTGGGGGGGTGGAAGGACGCGGCATCGTTCGAGGGCACCCGGTTCTGCGTCCTGGAGGAGCTTCCCGAGGGTCTGCCGCCGGCGACCCACCTGCCGGTCTACGACGAGGCGACCGGCCGGGCGAACCGCCGCAACCTCGACCGGCTCGCGTCGGAGATCGGAGAGGCCCGCCGGCGCGGGGAGCCGGTGCTGGTCTTCTGCGGGCACGGGGTCCGTCGCTCCCCGCTCGCCGCCGCCTGGTACCTCCACCGGGCCGAGCAGCTGACCCTGGACGAGGCGTACGACCGGATCCGTCGCGCGCGCCCGAAGGTCGAGACGACCCGCGGCTGGCTGGGGGACCCGTCGTCGCTGGACGGCCCGTAGCTTCGGCCCCATGCAGGTCGAGGAGGACCCGGACATCGCCTGGGTCGCGGCGCTCAGCGGCCGGAGCCCGGGGCGCGCCACCCGGGCGGTCCGCGAGGCGGCCGGCGCACGGCGGCTGTTCGCGCAGCTCGATCGCGAGCACCGTCGCGAGGGACGAGCGTCGTACATCGAGATCGACGCCCCGCTGGAACTGCACGCGATCGCCCGTCTGACCCGTCCGCGGCACGTCCTCGAGGTCGGGGTCTCCTCGGGGGTCTCCTCGGCGTACCTGCTGGACGCGCTCCGCAGGAATGGGCGAGGCACGCTGCACTCGGTCGACCTGCCCTCGCGACCCCGAGGCCGGCGCGGCCGCGCGAGCTCGGCCTCCTGGAGCCTGCCGGCCGGCCGGGGTTCGGGCTGGGCGGTGCCGATGGAGCTGCGCGCCCGGTGGGACCTCCGCCTCGGCGACAAGGCGGAGGTCGTGCCGTTGCTGGCGCGCGAGCTCTCTCGGATCGAGCTCGTCGTCTACGACGTGCCGCACCAGGAGGCGGACCTGGACCGCGAGTTCGCGCTGCTGGACCCGAGGATGCCCGCCGGCGCGGTGGCGATCGTCGACCACGGGCCGAGCGGGGACCTCTGCCGCGCGCTGCGGAGCTGGGCCCGTCGGCGCGGCACCGTCCCGGTCCGCCGGACCGGCCTCGGCCTCTACGGGATGCGGTGCGGGCGCCGCGTACGTGCGTAGCTCAGCCCCAGCACGGTTCTTCGTCCTCTACCGAGGCCCGAGCCGGCCCGGTCCGAGCGTAAATAGACAGGTGCGGTCGGCGGGACCTATGCCGTCGGCGCGCCGCAGTCGGGGTGGCCCGGTCGCTGCTCCCCGGACGGCCCCTGCGCCGCGCGCGAGCCCGACGGTCCGGGCCCGGCCACCGGCGGAGCGGCTGGACGAGGAGCCCCACGCGCACATCGTCTGCCGGGTCTGCGGGCGGATCCAGGGGCTGGAGCTCACCGAGCTCGACCGGCATCTGCTCACCGAGCTCTCGTCGCTCAGCCCCGACGGCTGGAGCGTCGAGCGGATCGCCTACTCGCTCGCGGGGTCCTGCCGCCGGTGCCGGGAAGGCCGGCCGGCCGACTGAGCCGGCGGGCGGATGGTCGGTTTCGTCACCGCCCCGGCGATCGCCTGGGGCACGGGGGCGCTCGAGCAGCTCAGCGGCCTCGGGGCCCGGCGCGCGGCCCTGGTCGTCGACCCGGCGGTCGCCGCCCAGGAGGGCCCGCGCCGCGCCGTCGAGGAGTTCGAGCGCGTCGAGGCCGTCGCGACGGTCGTCAGCGGTCCGTTCGTCGGGAACCGGTTCGCCGCTCTGAACGAGCTCGCGGCTCGCCTGCGCTCGCTCGACCCGGACTGGGTGGTGGCGATCGGGGGCGGGACGACGATCGACGCCGCGAAGGCCGCCCGCCTGCTGCTGGAACGTCCGGAGCTGTCGCTGGAGAGCCTGCCGGTCGATGCGTCGCTCCCGGAGGCCCCCCGGACCCGCCTGGTCGCCCTTCCGACGACCTGCGGTAGCGGCGCCGAGGCGAGCTGGAGCGCCGACCTGGTCCGCGAGGACGGCCGCCCGGAGGAGATCGCCGACCGGTCGCTGGTGCCGGACTGGGCGATCGTCGACCCGGTGTTCCTCCGGCAGCTTCCGCCGCAGGAGCTCGTCGCCGGGGCGTTCGAGACCGCCGCGCTCGCGGTCGAGGCGTACCTCTCCGCCTGGGCGAACCCGTTCTCGGACGCGCTGGCGGTGGACGCGCTGCGCACGGTGCTGCGACGGCTGCCGCAGGCGGTCCGCTGGAGCGACGAGGCGGAGGCCCGACCGGCGCTCCAGTACGCGGCGACCGCCGCCGGACTCGCGGCGTCGAACGCCCAGCGGGGCCTGGCGCACGCCCTCGCCCGCGCCCTCGTGCGGCCGACCGGCTTGGGCTACGCCCGGCTGCTCGGGCTGCTGCTGCCGCCGGTCCTGGAGTTCGACCGGCCCGGGGCGCGCGAGCGGCTCGAGGCGCTCGACGAGGCGGTTCGCGCCGCGGACGAGAGCTCCCCACCCCCGCTGCCGATCCGGCTCCGCCGCCTCGCCAGCGCGGTCGGGGCGCCCGCGGACCTCGCCGCGGCCGGGGTCGCCCCCGAGCTCCTGCGTCGCGAGCGGGAGCGGATCGTCGCGGAGACGCTGCGCTCGCCGGCGGTGCTCGCGAACCCCCGGGTGCCCTCGAGGGCCGAGCTGGAGCAGCTGGTGGAGCTCCTCGCGGCGCCGACGGCCCGGGGGAACGGTCGGAGCGGCAGCGGCTAGCGGGACGGGGCGACGGCGGCGACCGCTTCGGGGAGGACCTCGGCGGCCTCGGTCGACCGGGCCGGCACGTCCACCGCCCGGTTGATCGCGATCTCGGCGAGGTCGGTCGCGTAGAAGGCGGCCCGCTCGAGGCTCTCCAGCACGTAGGCGACGCCGACGGCCAGCCGGCCCTTCTTGGAGGCGACCTCGCGGAGCACGTGGTCGCGCTCGCGCTTGAGCGCCTGCGCGGCGTCGATCACCTGGTTCGCCTTCGGGATGTCCCGGCGGTCGAGCGCGTCCAGCGCCTCGTTCAGGCAGCTCGCGGCCTTGCCGGCCATCCGCTCGAGCTCGCCGACGATCTTCTCCGGGGTCGGCTCCGGGCCGAGCAGGCTCACCGTCTCGCTGATCCGCACGGCGTGGTCGGCGATCCGCTCCAGGATCCGGGACGCCAGCAGGTAGGTCGAGCACTCCGGCAGCGTCAGGTCGAGCGTCGCGAGGATCCGGGCGTCCCGCAGGGCGCTGGTCACCTGCTTCTCCAGGAACCAGTGCAGGCGGTCGACCTCCCAGTCCCGCTCGACGACGTCCCGGGCGATCGACGCGTCGCGCAGGCGGAAGGCGGTCATCGCGTCCGCCTGCATCGCGCGGACCATCTGGTGCATCCGCTTGACGATCGACGGGATCGGCAGCGGGTTCTGCCCGACGACGTCCTGCAGGATCACCGCCTCGCTCGTCTCCTCGAGGATCTCCGGGCCGATCATCCGCTGCGCGAAGCTGCGGACCACCTCGCGGGTCCGGGCGTTCATGCGGCCGGAGGTGCGGATCTCCAGCAGCGGGTAGCCGGCGATGTACTCGGCGATCAGCCGGCGGAACAGGTGCTCCTCGTCCGCGTCGTTGGAGACCTCGACGACCCGGCGCTGCGCCTCGGCGGGGGTCGCCGAGGCCGGATAGACGGTCAGCGAGCCGTCCGCGCGCGGCGTGAACAGCAGCACGTCGCCCGGTCCGAGCCCCCGGGCGAGGACCCAGTTCTTCGGCAGGGAGACGATGAACGTCGAGCCGCCGGTCTTCTGGATCCGGCGCCCGTGGAAGCCTCCGCTCGTGCGCACGGTAGTGAACGCCGCCACCTACGGGGGTCTATATAGAGCATGGCGCTCGCGTTGCGTCCGGCCCCGCGCGACAGGCGGCGTCGGGCCGGCCCGAGGGGCGGGATAAATAACCGGCCGGCCGGTCGGCGGCTCCGCATGGGTCGGTCGACCTCGCGGCAGTTCCGCTTCGGCCGCGCGCAGCTCGAGGCCCGGGACGGCGAGAGCCTGCTGGCGGCGCTGGCGCGCCGGGGCTGGCCGTCGCTCGTCCGCTCGGTCCGCTACCACCGGCCGCGCGGCCCGATGTGCGGCGTCGGCGACTGCACCGGCTGCCTCGTGCGCGTCAACGGCGTGCCGAACCAGCGGGCCTGCCGGCGCCCCGTCCGCGAGGGGGACCAGGTCCTGACCGAGAACTCCTGGCCGAGCCCGCGCCACGACCTCTTCGGCATCGCCGACCTTCTGTTGCCGCACGGCCTCGACACCGTCCACGGCCTGCGTCGTCCGGCGTTCCTCACCGGGACCTACCAGCGGGCGGTCCGCCGCCTCGCCGGCTACGGCCACGCCCCCGATCCCCCGGCCTCCGCGACCGCCGCCGAGCCGCACCGGCGCGAGGCGGAGGTGCTCGTCGTCGGCGCCGGTCGCTCGGGCCGGGCGAGCGCCGAGGCGCTCGTCCGCGCGGGGCTCCGGCCCCTGCTGCTCGAGCGTCGGGCCGACGCCGTGCCGGTCGACGGGGCCGAGACGCTCGCCGGCACGACCGCATCGATGCTCGCCCCTCCGGCGGGCGGGACCGACCGGTTCTCGCTCCTCGGCTTCGACCTGGACGGCGCCGGGGTGGTCGTGCGGGCCCGCTCCGTCGTGGTCGCGACCGGCGGCTACGACGCCGGGCTGCTCTTCGAGGGCTCCGACCGCCCCGGCGTCGTGACCGGGGACCTCGCCCTCTCCGGGGTCGGCCTGCCGCTCGGGCCCAGCGTCATCGTCGGCAGCGGCGAGCGGGCCCGCACGGTCGTCGAGCGCCTCGGCAAGGACGCGGCGGCGGTGGTCGCCTTCGGCGACATCGGCCCCGAGCTCGTCCGCACGGCGGCGGAGCTGGAGGTACCGCTGTACCCGCGCTCGCGGGTGGTCCGGGCCGTCGGTCGGGGCCGGGTCCGCGCGCTGGAGGTCGCGCGGCGCGACGGCGCCGGCCGCTTCCGGCTCGCCTGCTCGGCGGTGGTCCTCGCCCACCGCCGGCTGCCGAACGATCAGCTGCTGTTCCAGGCCGGAGCCGCCCGCAGCTGGCGGGACACGCCCGGGGCGTACTTTCCGGAGGTCGACCGGCGAGGCCGGACCGGCGTGGCCCGGCTGTTCGCTGTCGGCTCGGCGGCCCGCCCGGCGGGCTCGGCCGCACCGAGCGCCGACGAGCTCGCGGACGCGGTACGGGGCCAGGAGACGACGCTCGCTCCGTCGCCGCCGGAACTGGGGGGGCGTCCGGGGGAGCTGCTCGCCTACTACCGGGAGCTGCTGCGGGAGCGCCGGCGCGGCAAGTGGGTCCTCTGCCCCTGCGAGGACGTCCTCCTGGAGGAGGTCGAGCGGGCGGTCGAGCGGGGGTTCCGGGGCCTCGAGGTGGTCAAGCGCTACACCGGGGTCGGCACCGGCCTCTGCCAGGGACGGTACTGCCTGCCGGAGGCGATCGTCGCGCTCGCCATCCTCGAAGGACGTCCGCCGACCGAGGTCGGCTTCATCACCCAGCGACCCCCGCTGGTCCCCACCCCGCTCAGCGCGCTCGCCGCGGTCGCCGGCGAGTTCGCGACGGAGCTCCCCCCGTGACGTTCGCCCGGCGCGACTACCGGGCCGTCGTCGTCGGCGCCGGGATCATCGGGCTGTACACCGCCTACCACCTGGCCCGCCGGGGGGCCGGTCCGGTCCTGGTCGTCGACCGGGGGTTCCTCTCCTCGGGCGGCTCCGGGCGCAACGGCGGCGGGGTGCGCCAGCAGTGGGAGACGCGCGGAACGATCCGCCTCGCGCGCGAGGCGGTGGCGGCGTACCGCCGGTTCGGCCGCGACTTCGGGACGAACGTCTGGTTCCGCCAGGGAGGCTACCTGTTCCTCGCCGAGGGGCCGGCCGAGCTGGAGCGCCTCGCCCGCGTCCACGAGGTGGTGCGCTCCGAGGGGCTGCCGTCGCAGCTGCTGACCGCCGAGCAGGTCGCCGAACGGGTCCCGGGGATCGCGCCGGGGTCGGTGGTCGGCGGCTCGTTCCTGGCCTCCGACGGCACCGTCTACCCGTTCCCGGCGGTGTGGGGGCTCTACGAGGCGGTCCGCGCGCTCGGCGTCGAGGTCGTGCTCGGCGTGAGCGCGCTCGGGGTGCGCGCGGAGCAGGGCCGGGTCCAGGGCGTCGAGACCAGCGCCGGACCGGCGGGCGCCCCGACGGTCGTGAACGCGGCCGGCGGCTGGTCCGCCGAGTTCTCGCGGGCCTGCGGCCTAGAGGTGCCGAACGTCGCGACGCGGCACGAGATCCTGGCGACCGAGCCGATGAAGCCGTTCCTGGACCCGATGGTGGTGCGCGCCTCCGACGGGCTGTACTTCAGCCAGACGATGCGCGGCGAGCTGGTCGGGGGGCTCACGGTGCCGCACGAGCCGGGGACCCGGCGCGGCGTGCCGAGCTCGCCCCGGTTCGTGACGGCGATGGCTCGCGCGCTGGTCGGCCTGCTGCCCCGCCTGCGGGGGCTCGGGGTGCTGCGCGCCTGGGCCGGGTTCTACGACGACAGCCCGGACGGCCTGCCGGTGATCGGCGAGGACCCGCGCCTGGGGGGCTTCGTCCACGCGAACGGCTTCGGCGGGCACGGTTTCATGCTGGCGCCGTCGGCGAGCGAGCGCGTCGCCCGCGCCGTCCTGGCTGAGCCGGTCGACCTGGACCCGAAGGAGTTCTCCCCGGCGAGGTTCCTCGGGAGCGGGGCCGCCCCGAGCCGAGAGCGGCTGCAGCTCGGCTGACCCGGTACCCGGGGTAGTCGCCGTCCGTCGGCGGCACGCCCTCGCCCCCGCGCGCGATGCCCCCCGGCCGAGCGGCCGTCGAGGGCGCGGCGCCAGCCTCTTACGGAGAGGCCCCGCTCGGCCCGGCGTGATCGGCCAGTTCCCGTGGGACCCGTTCCCCCACGACGAGCCGGAGCCGACCGGCACCGACCCGCTGCTCGCCGCGGTGTACCGGGCGGCGGTCGAGGGCTCCGACGCCTACCGGGCGGTGCGGTC
>JASHYB010000177.1 GCA_030043255.1 Thermoplasmata archaeon
TCCCGCGTCCACAGCACCGCGCCGGCGACCTTCGTCTGCTCGGCGAGCGCCGCCGCGAGGCCCGCGGCCGGGCCGCCGGCGGTGAAGATCGTCGCCTCGACGACCCCCGGCTCGGGGGAGGCCTTGTACTGGACGAACTCGTAGCCGCCGAGGACGCTGCCGTCCACCAGCGCCCGGACCGCCGCGGCCCCGTCCACCGGCCGCTGGACGAACGACGCCAGCACGAACCCGAGGCTCTTCGCCCCTTTGCCGCGCAGCCCCTTGACCACCTCCGCCGCCGCCCGGCGGGCCGCTTCGGCGGTGTAGCCGGTCTTGCTGCCGAGCCCGACGAGGATCAGGCGCCCGCCGTCGGCGGGCCGGTGGAAGACGGTCTGCTCCTTGCGCTTGCCGCGGAACTCCCTGCGGGCCCAGGCGGCCCGGAGCACCCCGCCGGTCGCCGCGTCCTCGCTGGCGAGCTCCGCGGGGAACGGCGGCTCGCCGTCCGGTCGCTCGAAGATCCCCCGGACGATGACCTCCGGCCGCGCGGCGAAGGCGTCGCGCCGGTCCAGCGCGACCCGGACCGGTTCGGCCGGGCTAGAAGGAGGGTCGGATCTTCTGGCGGTCGATGCGGATTCCGGCGGGCGTGATGGCGAGGAGGTTCTTGGCAATGCCTGCGACATCGCCGCCGGTATCCTTCGCGACGTTCTTGAGGTCGACGGACAGCCGCTTCATGGCGATCTGGTCGTTGGAGATCGACGTGTAGTCGACCAGTACGACGTCCCCCTGGTAGGCGTACTTCGAGACCGTGTGCAGGTCCTCGAACCTCAGGATCTCGGCGAGGCGGACGGTGCCGCGCGCGCCCGCGAGCGCGCCGGCCTCGTCCTCGAACTGCATCGCGCCGAGGTCGAGGAACGACCCCTCTTCCAACGTGTCGCTGCCGTGGTGCCGCCGGAGGATGCCGCTCTTCTTCATCATGGGAGGATCTCACCCGTCCGGCGCTCAGACGGAGGGGTCGTTTCTTAAGACTATCGTTCCACGGCCTCGCCGGGAACCGCTCGCGCCGCCGGCGGGCCGGCCGCCAGCACCGCGTCCGGGAAGCGGAGGCAGAAGGTGACCCGGTAGATGTCCTGGCCGTTCTTGCGCCCGAACAGGCTGGCCGACTCGACGATGCGGATGCCGAACCGCTGCTTGGCGAGCCGCGCCATCGACCGGGCGGCGAGGGTGTCGGTGAAGTAGACGTCCCAGCCCTCCGGCAGCTCCTCCCGCCAGCCGAAGGCGTTCTTCCAGTCGCTGCGCGCCTCCTCCCAGAGCTCGCTCCAGACGGCGTCCAGGCGCCGGCGGAGCTCCTTCGGCCGCCGGGTCCTCGGCGCCGGCTCCCCGCGGAGCTGCAGGCGGGCGGTGTAGTAGCCGCCGCTGCGGCGCCCGCAGTCGGTGCAGGTCCTCGACAGGACCCGGACCCGGGTCGCGAGCGGGACGGTGCGCTCGATCCCGCGGAAGCGCACCGCCGCCGTGCCGGAGAGCTCGCGCAGCGAGGCGGTGTGGGCGCGCTCCTCCCAGGTCAGCGACCGCACCCCCGCCTCGGGGTGGACCGAAAGGAACGGGGCGAGGTCCTCCGAGGAGAGCACCGGCGAGGCGCCGGCGCGGGTCCAGGCCCCCCGCACGAGCCGGGCCCCGCAGGTTGGGCAGAGCACCACCTCGACCTGCTCGGGCAGGGTGACCAAGGTCGTCCGGTCCGCCGCGCACGCGGCGCACAGGCCGTCGGTCAGCGGACCCGCGGTGCGGCCGCACAGGACGCAGAACTCACCGCTCGGCACAGACCCTCCGGGCTAGCCGTCCATCGCGAAGATCTCGGCGTGCGGCACGCCCCCGAGGGTCGTGGTCGCCCCCTCGCCGACGTGGCCGGCGTCGCTGGCGATCTTCAGGACCCGGGCCCCGAGCAGGTTGGCGACCGTCGCCCGCTCCAGCGCCCAGAGCAGCTCCTCCACGGAGACCTCGCGCTCGCCGTAGAAGTGGCCGGAGACCTTGACCGTCCGCCCGCCCTCGCCGACCGGGAGCTCCCGGCCCAGCAGCTCGGCGTCGCAGGCGGCGACGACCACCTCGGCGCGGACCCGGTGGACCCGCATCACCACCCCGTTCGGCGACATCTCCGGTTCCCGTTCGGGGTTTGGAGGCCGCGGGTCGGATATAGCCCGGTCGGGGCCGGCGGCCCTAGAAGCGGGTCAGCTGGAAGCGGTCGGTGCGCGGTTCGATGACCTCGCCCTGGTTGCGCAGCGTCTGCAGGATCGCCTCCGCCCGGCCGGCGGCGACCGCGTGCTTGGCCATCGCCTCCAGGTACTCCTGCAGCGAGAACTGCCCGCCGGGGCCGCCCTGGAGCTCGCGCATCGTCGAGCGGGCGAGCTCGAACTGCTCCCGCTGGCTGTGACTGACGCCGACCGCGGTGATGTCGATGTCGATGCGGCCCTCGGGGGTCATCGCGACCCGGCGCAGGTAGCTGTCCATGATGCGGACCGCCCGCTGCGCGTCCTCCGGGCGGACGACGTCGGAGAGGCGGGCGCGCGCCGCCGCCTCGCTCAGGCGGACCAGCGCCTCCAGCTGCCGCGCCGTGATCGGGACCGGGGCGTCCGGCTCCTCCCCCTGGCGGCGCACGCGGACGTAGTAGTCCTCCAGCACCCCGAGCGCCTCGTCCGACAGGCGCGGGCGGACGGCGCGGGCGTAGGCGACGTACTTCTTCAGCAGCTCCGGCGAGAACGGCGGGAGCTCGCCGCCCTCCGGGCGGACCGCGCCGGCGAGCTCGACGTCCCGGTGGGAGGCGAGGATGCGGCTCGCGAGCCTCCGGTCCTTCTCCTGGTTCGGCAGGTCGCGGATCGAGAAGATCACGTCGAACCGGGAGAGCAGCGTCGGCGGCAGGTCGATCTGCTCGGCGATCGGCCGCTCGTTGGTGAACCGGCCCAGCTTCGGGTTCGCCGCCGCGAGCACCGGGCACCGGGCGTTGAGCGTCGAGGTGATCCCGGCCTTGGCGACCGAGACGGTCTGCTGCTCCAGCGCCTCGTGCATCGCCGAACGGTCCTCCGCGCTCATCTTGTCGAGCTCGTCGATCACCGCCATCCCGCCGGCGGCGAGCACCAGCATGCCGGCCTCCAGCATCCAGCGGCCCCCGGCGAAGTCGTCCTTCACCGCCGCGGCGGTCAGCCCGGCGGCGGTCGTCCCCTTGCCGCTGGTGTAGATCCCCCGCGGGGCGACCTGGGAGACGTAGCGGAGGAGCTGGCTCTTGGCGACCCCCGGGTCGCCGACCAAGAGGACGTGGATGTCCCCGCGGACCCGGACCCCGTCCGAGTGGGTCTTCGGGACCCCGCCGAAGAGCTGGAGGGCGATCGCCTCCTTCTCCTCCTCCATGCCCTTGATCGTCGGCGCGAGCGACAGCACGATCTTGTCGACGACCGTCGGGTCGTCGCGGAACTTCTCGATGAGGGCGACGTCCTCCGGGCCGATCTCGATCTCGGTGTACTCCAGGCTCTTGGAGACGAAGGAGTTCGCCAGCACCATCACGTCGAACCGCGAGAGGAGCGTCGGCGGAAGGTCGATCTGCTCGCTGAGCGGCCGGTCGTTCGTGAACCGGCCGAGCTTCGGGTTCGCCGCCGCGAGGACCGGGCACCGGGCGTTCAGCGTGGACGTGATGCCGGCCTTGGCGATCGAGACGGTCTGCTGCTCGAGCGCCTCGTGCATCGCCGAGCGGTCCTCCGGGGTCATCTTGTCGAGCTCGTCGATCACCGCCATCCCTCCGTCCGCCAGGACGAGCATGCCGGCCTCGAGCATCCAACGGCCGCCGGCGAAGTCGTCCTTCACGGCGGCGGCGGTGAGGCCGGCGGCGGTCGTCCCCTTGCCGCTGGTGTAGATCCCGCGCGGGGCGACCTGGGAGATGTACCGCAGCAGCTGGCTCTTCGCGACCCCCGGGTCGCCGACGAGCAGGACGTGGATGTCCCCGCGGACCCGGATCCCGTCGGCGTGCGTCTTCGTCACGCCGCCGAACAGCTGGAGCGCGATCGCCTCCTTCTCCTCCTCCATCCCCTTGATCGTCGGCGCGAGGGAGAGGACGATCTTGTCGACGACCGTCGGGTCGTCGCGGAACCGCTCGATCAGCGCGACGTCGTCCGGGGCGACCTCGATCTCCGTGTACTCCAGGCTCTTCGACTCGAACGAGTTCGCCAGCACCATCACGTCGAACGTCGTGTTGCGCACGACCCCGCCGCGGCCGGCGCTCGCGCGCTGGAAGCTCTTCAGCACGCCGTTGAGGACGATCCGGTTGCCGGGGAGGACCTTGCCGGCGAGGTCCTCCACCAGCAGGGCGCTGAGCCCCTGCGGGTGCGCCCCGTGCTTGAGCGTCTCGGGCCGCTCCTGGACCTCGATCCGCTGGGCGTCGACGTACGTCGACTCCTCCGGCACGAGCCGGAACCGCGTCCGCCCCTGCGTCTTGCCGCAGCCGCCCTGGGACTCCGGGCACTCGAGCGGCTCGCGGAAGACGAGCGAAGAGTCGTCCTGCGGCTCGTGGAACTTCGTCCGGCACGCGACGCACTCGAAGACGGCGTCGCGGATCTGCGGCCGGACCTCGCTGACCCGGCGGACGACGCCGTCGACCGCGATCAGTCGGTTCAGGTCGGACTCCCGGATCTCCCGGACCGAGCGGAGCGCCGTCGGCGGGAGCCCCACGACCCGCAGGCGCAGCCCCTCCGCGTCCGGCCCGGAGACCGGCAGCAGCTCGCGCATCGCGCGGATCCCCGCCGGGAGGACCTCCTCGGGCCGCTCGAGCAGGAGGTCGGCGAGCGAGGTGTTGCTCGCGTCGATCGCCCCGAAGCCGATCTCCAGCGACCGCTCCTCGGGGA
>JASHYB010000178.1 GCA_030043255.1 Thermoplasmata archaeon
TCGACGGCCAGCTGGACGCCGAGTTCCCGCTGTACGTCTGGCAGACCGGCTCGGGCACCCAGTCCAACATGAACGTCAACGAGGTGATCAGCAACCGGGCGATCCAGCTCGTCGGCGGCACCCTCGGGAGCAAGCGCCCGATCCACCCCAACGACGACGTCAACGAGGGCCAGTCCTCGAACGACACGTTCCCGACGGCGATGCACCTCGCCACGGTGCTCGAGCTCCAGGACCGCCTGGTGCCGAAGCTCGCCGCGCTCCGGGACGCCCTCGCGGCGAAGGCGCGGGCCTGGGTCGACGTCGTGAAGATCGGCCGCACGCACCTGCAGGACGCCACGCCGCTCACCGTCGGCCAGGAGTGGTCCGGCTACGCGGCGCAGCTGGACGACGCGCTGCGGCTCGTGCAGGGGACCCTGCCGGGGCTCTACCGGCTGGCGATCGGGGGCACGGCGGTCGGGACCGGCCTCAACGCCGCCCCGGGGTTCGGGCCCGCGGTCGCCGCGGAGCTCGCCCGCCTGACCGGCCGGCCGTTCGTGCCGGCGCCGAACCGGTACGCCGCCCAGGCGTCGCTGGACGCCATGGTCGCCGCGAGCGCGGGGCTCCGGGCGCTCGCCGTGGCGCTGATGAAGGTCGCCAACGACCTGCGCTGGCTCGGCTCGGGACCCCGCGCCGGCCTCCACGAGCTGGTCCTGCCGTCCAACGAGCCCGGCAGCTCGATCATGCCCGGCAAGGTGAACCCGACCCAGGAGGAGGCCACGATCATGGTCTGCATCGAGGTCCTGGCGGAGGACTCCGCGGTCGCCTTCGCGGGCTCGCAGGGCAACTTCGAGCTGAACGCGATGCGCCCGATCATCGTCAACAACGTGCTCCACTGCGCCCGCATCCTCGGGGACGCGGCGGAGAAGCTGGCGCGCTACAGCGTCGCCGGGATCGAGCTCGACCGGGCGCGGATCCAGCGGTACCTCGAGGAGTCGGTGATGCTGGTGACGGCGCTCAGCCCGGCGATCGGCTACGACCGGGCGGCGGCGATCGCGCACCGCGCGATGGACGAGGGCCTGACCCTGCGCGAGGCGGCGCTGCGGTCCGGCTTCGTCACCGCCGAGCAGTTCGACCGGCTCGTGGTGCCCAAGCAGATGGTCGGTGACCCGCATCGCGACTTGGGGCTCAGTACCTGAAGGCCCCCGACACGATTGGCTAGATCGTCAGTGGAACCAGGCCCGGAACACCAGTCCGACCGGGCCGATTGCCACGGCCCCGTACAGGAACGCCGTGAGGACCGCGAGGGCCCCGAGGACCAGGGGCCAGGGGACCGCACGGGGCCGGTACTCCTTCACCAGGTGGACGTAGACCGAGAACGCCATCATCACCACAAGGAGCCCCGCGCCGTAGGCGACCGTGCCCGCCAGCACGAGCAGGAGGACCGCGACGAGCTGCAGGGCCCCTCCGGCGGGCTGCACCCACCGCGGGAAGCCCCAGCGGTGGAACTCCCCCTGCTGTGTCGCGCGGGGGCGCAGGTCGAAGTAGCCGTAGAAGGCGAACCCGGCGCCCAGGAACACCCGGAGGGCGTAGCCTAGGACCTCGAGCGGCGTCAGGTCGGTCCCCCGGGCGCTCGCCCCTCCGGCGGGTCCCGGGCCCCGGGGGGCAGGGGGGCCTCCTTCGTGAGCAGGATGGGCACCGCCAGCCCGGCGATGAGCGTGCCGAACACGAGGGCCGCGAGCGGGAGGCCGACGACGTTGGCCAGGACCCCGATCCCGACCACCGGCACGCTCAGCCCGAGATAGGCGGCGACATAGAACGCCGAGAGCACCTCGGCCCGCTGGTCGGGCGGGGCGGCGCGGTTGAGCAGTCCGAGCCCGCCGCGCAGGCACAGGCCGAAGCCGGCGCCGCAGACGACCGTCCCGACCAGGAACGGCAGCTCGAGCCCGCTCCAGACCGCGAAGACGAGGGCGATCAGCCCCGCCGGGACCAGCGCGGCGCCGATCCGCATCATCTGGTGGTGGGCCCGCCGGTGCAGCAGCAGCGGCGCGAGCGCCGCGGAGCCGAAGGCGAGCAGGACCGTCGCCCCGCTCACCGCGTGGTTGGTGATCTTCAGGTCGACCGCGAGGAACGAGGGGGCGAGCCCGCTGAAGATCCCGGCGAGCGCGAAGCCGATGAAGGCGGCGAGACCCGCCACGGCGAAGGTCGGCCGGACCTCCGGCGGCACCTGGACGAACCGGTGGGCGCTGCCGGGCGGTTCCGGCGCCCCCCGACGAGGGTCGTGGATCGCGAGGGCGGCCGCCAGGGCCGCCAGGAGCAGGCCGAGCAGGACCCAGAACGACAGCGTCAGCGGGTCCGGGGCGTACTGCGCGAGGACGCCGGCGTAGAGGGGGCCGATTCCGACGCCGACCGCCGTGATCACGGCCACCGTGAGCGCGGCCCGGTTGCGGTCCTGCCGCGGTTCGAACTCGGTGAGGGCGGCGGAGGCGGTGTTGGCGCAGAGCCCCACCGACATCCCGGAGAGGAAGCGGGCCACGATCAGCCAGGCGACGCTCGACGCCAGGAGGAAGACGACCGTGCTGCCCAGCGCCACGAGGACGCTGAGGACCAGGACCGGCCGCCGCCCGATGCGGTCGGAGAGGTGCCCGAAGACGAGGAGCATCAGGAGCAGCCCCGCCGCGTAGACGGCGAAGACGACGGTCAGGATCCCCGACGAGAATCCCCAGGCCTTCTGGTAGATCACGTAGAGCGGGGTTGGCAGCCCCCCGCCCGTGATGATCGCAAAGAAGGCGAACGCCGTGAGGTCGTACTCCAGCGCCGACGGCGACGCGAAGCCCGACGCGGCCGGCCGGGACGCCCCGGCGGGCACGGCGCCCGCGGCTCCGGAGCGAGGAGGCGACGCCGGGGCCATGGTGCGGGGTCGAGCGCTAGCCCGGGCTCCCCCCGGACGACGGCCGTGAAGGGGCGGCGGACCGGTCCTCGGAGGAGGCGTAGCCTCCGTAGACGGCGACCGGGGACCAGGACGGAAGGACCGGAGGCAGCGGAGGCGGAGCCACCGAGGCGAACGGGCCGGCGGCGTACACCACGCGACCGCCCACCACCGTGAGCAACGACTCGATCCGACGGATCTCCTCGGCCGGGACCGAGAAGTAGTCCGACGAGAGCACCGCGAAGTCCGCCCACCGCCCCACCTCCAGCGAGCCCTTCTCCTGCTCCTCCGACGAGAACCAGGCGGCGTCCGCCGTGACCAGGCGCAGGGCCTGCGGGCGGGAGAGGCGATTCGCCGGCCGCGCGAGCTCCAGGCCGCCGACGGTCCGGCCGGTCACCATCCACTCCAGGTTGACCCACGGATTGTAGCTGGCGACCCGGGTCCCGTCCGTCCCCCCGCTGAGCGGGATCCCCTTCGCGAGCATCTTCGCGATCGGCGGGGCGTCCCGGGCCCGCTCCTCGCCGCAGCGCTTCAGGCACAGCTCCCCCTGGAAGGCCATCCGGTCCTGGATCGCGATCCCCCCGCCGAGCCGGTGGACCCGGTCGAGGTCCCGGTCCGAGATCGTCTCGGCGTGGTCGAAGAACCAGCGCAGCCCCTGGAACGGATCGTGGTCGTTGACCTCTTCGAAGACGTTGAGGAACCGCGTGATCGACTCGCCGTAGGTCGCGTGCAGGCGGAACGGCCAGCGCTGCTGCACGAGCAGGCGGACCACCTCCCGGAGCTCGCCCTCCATCCGCGGTTCGAGCTCCGGACGGGGCTCGGCGAAGTTCTCGTAGTCCGCGCCGGAGAACACGAGCATCTCCCCCGCGCCGTTGAGCCGCAGCATCGCGTCCCCCTCCCCGGGAGCGTGCGTCGAGGTCCAGAGCCGGAAATCGTCGAGCTCGTGGCCGGGGCGCTGGGTGAACAGGTTGTAGGCCACGCGCACCGTGAGCCGTCCGCTCCGGGCGAGCTCCGTGATGACCCGGTAGTCCTCCGGGTAGAACTGCCAGCCTCCCCCGGCGTCGACGACGCTCGTGAGCCCGAGACGGTTCATCTCGCGCGCGTAGTAGAGCGTCGAGACGACCTGCTGCTCCGGCGTCAGCGCAGGCAGCGCCGCGACCGCCGCGTAGAGGATGGTCGCGGCCGGGGTCGCGACCAGACGGCCCGTGAGAGCCCCGCCGGCGCTTCGCTCGATGGCGCCGGCCGGCGGCGGCGAGGAGGTGGGGCCGACCTGCTGGGCGGTGAGCCCCGGGGGGTTGAGCGTGGCGTCCTGGTACAGGTGCAGGACGAGCACCGGGGTCTGGGGCGCGACGGCGCTGATCTCGGACGGCGTCGGGGTCCGTCGTTCGGCGAACTGGTACTCCGACCATCCCCCGACGACCCGGACCCACTGCCCCGGGGGGGTCTTCAGCGCCTGTTGGCGAATCCGCTCCAGCGCCTCCGCGAGGGTGGGCACCCCGTCCCAGCGAAGTTCGGCGAGGTACTGGCGTCCCTCGCGGACGAAATGCAGGTGCGTGTCGCTGAGCCCCGGGATGACGGTACGCCCCCCGACGTCGATCGTCCTTCCCGTATCCGCTCGGCGAGCGAGCTCCTCGGCCTCCGAACCGAGCGCGATGACGCGCCCCTGCCGCACCGCCAGGGCGTCCACGAACGCGCCGCGCGCGTCCTGGGTCGCGATCTTGCCGTTGAGAACGACCAGGTCGGCGACCCCGTGGTCTGTCGCTGGGGCGGGCAAGGCCGCCGCCACCTACCGGAGTATCCCAGTTCAAGCTGTCGCACGGGAGAGGATCGAACCCCGCGGCGGTCCCTGGGAGGTCTTATGCCGCGACCGTCTCGCGCGTCAGGCCGTGGTGATCCTGCCGCGGGCCGGTAGGGGCTAGCGTTGCGGAAGCCGATCTACGACGAACGTTACGCTCGGCCCGGGCTCTACTGGGGTAGTCGACCCACCGGGCTGGCGCGCGACGTCGTTCGCCTGACGCGGTCACTTCCGCGCGCCCCCCGGACGCTGGTCGACCTAGGTTCCGGGGAGGGCCGGGACTCGATCTACTTTGCCCGGCGGGGCTACCGGGTCCTGGGCGTGGACATCTCGAGCGTCGGGGTGCGCAAGGCGGAGCGACGCGCGTCCCAGCTCGGGGTCGACGTTCGCTTTCTGGTCCGGGACATTCGCACGTACCGGCTGGGTCCCCGGGTGGACGTCGTGTTCTGCTCGGGGGCCCTGAACAACCTCCCGCGTAGGATCCGGGCGCGTCGGTTCGAGCACTTCAAGGCGAAGACCTCGCCGGGGGGCATCAACGCCATGAACGCCGACGTACCGAAACCCTACATCCCCACCCAGAGGACCAATCCGTTCGCGACGCCGTTCCGCTCGGGAGAGCTGCTGGGCTACTACGGGGACTGGCAGATCCTGGACTCGGGGCAGGTGGAGTTCGTCTCCCACTCCGGCGGCGTCCCGCATCGGAAGGCCATGGACGTCGTCATCGCGCGCAAGCCCGACCCGGGCTCGTAGCGGTCCCGTGGCGGTGCGCTGGAGCATCACGACGTCTCCGAAGGCGGTGGGGAACGGAGCCCACTGGACGGTCGGTAGATGTCGGGGGTTCGTGCCCGGGCGGGGAGGGTCCGGGTCCTGGGTACGGCTCAGCACATCGCTAGTCGGACCCTCGCTCCGAACGCGGGACCCGACGGCGGTCTCTCGTGGACCGTGACCCCTTCGACGAGGACCTCGAACCGGCGAGGATCCGGTGCTCGGCGAGGTCGACGGACACCGCGTCGGCCAGGCGCGTGGGCATGACGTTCTTTCCCACCTGATGGAACTCGATCCGGAGGGCAGACCGTTCGACCGCGACCCGCAGGTATCCGTAGTCGTAGTCGTCGTGCCGTTCCAGGACGAGGCCGGAGGCTCGGACCACCGGGTTCGAGTCCAGGTAGGACACGTCGGCGCCGTCCGGCGGTTCGGGGGGCGTCACTCCGCCGCTCGCCTGCACGAGGCGGTCGATGCCGTGACCGCCGTCGCCGCAGACGATGAACGGGACCTGAAAGGGGCGTTCCGCGAGCTGCACGGTCCTCGTGTAGCGCTGGTAGTTGTGCGCGTGGCCCGACAGGAACGCGTGCGGATAAATTCCGTACTCGTGGCAGACCGTGTCGATATCGGCCAGCATCCGCGGGCTGCAGCCGTGGATCCCCCCGGTCCCCCCGGCGGCGATGTCCGCCGTTTCGTAGCTGAACGCGGGATGATGCGTCGCCAGGAGCAGCGCGCCGCGGTAGTTCTCGGCCCGGACGCGGGCGAGCTGACGCGACAAGAACTCCAGCTGCGTGTCCGGGACGGACTTCCAGGTTCCGCCCTCGCTCGAGATGACCCCGGGATCCTCGAGAGCATTGCTGAACAATCCGATGATGCGAACGAACGGGGCGTCGAGCGCAAAGTAGACCCCCGGCTGCGTCGCGGCCGTGCGGTGCAGGGATCCGGCTTCGGGCGTCACCACGGGTGCCGTGGAGCAGAAGTTCCGCTGGAACGTCACGAGCGGGTAGTCGCTCGGCGCCGTGCCCGGCACGACGAACGAGTCGTGGTTCCCGGGGATCGCGAGGATCGGACCGGGATAGTTGCGGTAGGGTTCGTAGAACTCGTCGTAGTAGTACGCGGCCTGGCCGAAGTCGTAGACCACGTCCCCCAGGAGGTAGAGGAACGCCGGGCGGTCGTCCGCCGGCGAAGTCCGGCAATCCCACGCGAGCGCGTCGGACACTCGCAGCTCGTCGGGATACTTCGACATCGTCGTCGCGCCGATGTCCCCCACCATGTGGAAGACGACCCGGCCCGCCGAGCGAGCCGCCTCCACGACTTCCGGTCCGTGGTCGCCCCACACGGCCTCCAGTTGGTAGAGTGCGTCGGGCGGGTCGCGGGAGGTCGGGACTCCGACGACATCTTCGTAGAGAAGACGCTGGATCTCGTCGTACAGTTTCGTGTCGGACGGGATCGGGGTCTTGAAACGCGTGGGGTCCGGCGTCGGTCGGCCCTGGGTGAAGACGGGTTCGGCGAACAGCGGCTGCGACAGCGGGAACGCGACCCTTCTCGGCATGCTGATCCACCCCTGGAGGGACGGTCTCGCACCGCCGGTTTCCGAGAAGTGCGTTTCGACCTGACTTTCCGTAGCGCAGAGCGCGAGGCCAACCCTGGGCGAGCCCCAGATCGGCGCGGAGGGCGGCACCGATGCCGGACGAGGCCGTACTCGAGACGAGGGCCCGCTTCGGAGTCCAAAGCTCGCGCTCGCAGGTCCGCTGGCGGCCCCGGCGGGCGTACCTCCCAGCGAGGCCCAGCGGTTCGGGTCGCGGACGCTACGCCGTCGTTGCGAAGCGTGATGGAGAGAACGAACTGTCGGAGGGGGGCTTGTCGAATCGGTTCATCTCCTCGACGCATTCTCTCTCGAAGAGCCAACCTCGCGGATCATCGCCCGACGTGGTCCGTAGGCTTGAGTGAACGTGCAGCCGCCCTCTCCTGTGGTTTCGATCCCATTCGAGCCCGCGCGAGAATCGAACGCAGTAGCCCCGTTCACTATCGGAAGGAAGATCTCCCTCCTCGAAAGGGAAGCTATCCGTCGACCATGGCTGATGCTTGTGGCCAGCGCGGAATCCCGCCAAGCTGAGGTGTTGTGACGGCTAGTGATGGACCGGTACCCTTGCCGCAACGTCTGGGACGTGGGGTTTCCGCTGCCCTGTTCGACGTGGATGATACACTCTACGACCACACGTACGCCCTCGAGAGGGCGGTGGCGGAGCTCCAGCAACAAGACCCCCGTCTGTCCGCAGTGCCTCTCAGAGCGCTGGTGTCGAAAGATCAAGCGATCCTTCGAGACGTCCATTTGGGCCTAGTACTTCCGGGAAAGGTCACCTTGCCGGAGAGTCGCGTTCTCCGGATGGTCCGGCTCTACGAGTCCCAGGGCATCGAACTTGGCGAGCCCGAAGCACAACGCCTCAGCGAGCTCCGGAGAAGGGCATACCTCGCAAACGAACAACCCGTGCCAGGGGCGCGAACCCTGCTCGAGGAGTTGAGATCCAGAAGAGTGCATGTCGGAATCATATCCAACAATTTGCTTGCGGAACAGAGGGCGAAGCTCTCGAGGATCGGCCTGGTGGGGCTCCTGGATTCGTTAACGGTGTCGGAGGAGGTCCAAGCCACCAAGCCCGATCTCCGAATCTTCCAGCTCGCACTCACACGCTGCGGCCGCCCCCCTGTTGAGACGGTAGTAGTGGGTGACTCCTGGAAGGAGGACGTCGAGGGTGCGCAAGCGGCCGGGATGAACGCAGTCTGGTTCAATCGCCGTCAAGAGCCCCGGCCCGTGGGACAGAACGCGGCCAGGGAACTTGGGTCCTTCCTACCTACGGCCACAGCCGTTGCCACGATCTTGAAGCCGGCCTCCCTCCCCGGTTAGGAATCCTCGCCCTACAGACGTGACTCAACTCCTGCCCGCCTATCCTCCGAGCTTCGCACCCGAGGACCTCCGGACCGTGCGCCAAAGGCTCCTTTCTTGACCGATCCGGCTCGCGACGCCGGCCGGCTCCGGCTCATCGCGGCCGCTTTACCACATTCTCCCGGTAGGTATGATCGCGGAGAACGACAGATTCGGGGACGACCTTAAGAAACGTCATCGGCAATCGGCCGGTAACCTTCTCGTCGGGCGCGACCGGTGGTTCCACGTAACCGTCCAGCTGGCGATAGTACCGTCTCAGCAGCCGGGATGCACGCGCATCGTTCCAGCCCTCGATGCTAGCCCGGCCCCGAATGCTAACATGCTCGAGCAATCCGCTCTTCGGATCGAAGTCAGCTAACCCCACAGCCACCCGTGGGTCACCCCGAACCCGCGCCTGCAACGTGTTGAATCCCTCCTCGAGGATGAACCAGAGGGCACCGTCCTCCCAGAGGAACCAGAAGAGCGAGTTGCGAGCCCCCTCGTCGGAGCCTGTCGCGATGTGAGCGAGCAACGGACGGGACAGAAACTCTTCGAGATCGATGCTCCCCGCCTTACTTCGGTCCACTTTCATCGAACGAGAGTGCGATGGTTGGGTCCTATGTCAGGGGTTCGGACTCGGGGAGGCGGTCTCCCCGCGAGCAACCTCCCGGGCTGGAGGGGAACATCGCTGACCGACGGAGGTCCGTGAACCCGGCCCGGTCGCCGGCCGGGCTCACGCACCTTGCCTAGGCGAGGACGACCGAAGCCTGTTGAGCCGTCGGTAGAACCCTGGCCGGGCTCCCACGCCGATCAGGATCAACAACGCTCCGTCTACCTCGAAGAGGAGGCGATAGCGGTCGTCGAGAAAGTGCGCGACGCGGACTCCCGCACGCAGGGGTCTGCGCATCTCCACTACGGTGTACCCGGGGCCCGGCGAGAAGGGCCGTCGACGGATTCCGGCGAGGACGTGCCACAGGTCGTCTTGCGCCGCCCGGGGGAGGTCCCAGAAGTCGTCGTCGAACCGACGGTCCCGAACCACGCGTAGCGGCGTCACCGCGAAGGCCGACGGGCGCGATGCTGGGCGTAGAGGGTTTCGATGGGTTCGAGCTTGACCTTCCCGGCGTGAACGTCGTCGAGCCGTTGC
>JASHYB010000029.1 GCA_030043255.1 Thermoplasmata archaeon
CGCAGGACCGTGTAGCCGCCCGCCGGGTCCGGCGGCGGGTGACTGGAGACCTCGCGGACGCGGAACTCCTCCGGCGTCGCCTTCAAGCGGCCGGGCATCCCTGGACTATCGGACAGGTAGAACCCGATCCCGATGGCGCGGTCGAGCGCCGGGAGCGTCGGTCCGCTCCCGGGCACGTTTCCTGACAGGCGGCCCCCGTTAATACGGGGCTCGGCGGTGTACAGCGCTGAGCCGCGGCGACGGATGATCCAAGCGACCGCCCGCATCCTCCGGAACGTCATCGAGGTCCAGGTCGGGGACGACGTCTGGCTCGGTCGGCCGATCGAGGCGGAGCAGGGCGGGATCGGCCGCAAGCTCGCCGCGCTGTTCTCGACGGAGTACCACCTGTACCGGCCGGGTCGGCCGGACGAGGTCGAGTCGACGATCTCCTACCGCGCGAAGGCCGACGAGATCCGCATCCAGGTCGGCGAGGAGTCCTGGAAGACGAAGTCGACCGCCTTCGGGCCGATGACGATCGAGTACGGCGGGGTCGCCTACACGATCCACGAGCGGCTCACCGGCCGGTTCGCCGTGCTGGACGGGACCACGCCGGTGGCGGTCGGCCAGCTCGGCTACCGGTCCTGCGCGGTCCGCGACTACCGGCCGGAGCTGGAGACGTTCCTCGCGCACCTCGCGCTCGGCTACGTCGTCCGGACCCTGACCTGGGAGATGGTCGGCTAGCGGTCGCGCCGCCGGCCGAGCGGCGGCCAGAGCGTCGCGCGGGAGCTCCGCGTCAGCGAGCGCCGGTGCGACGCCGGCCGGGGCGCCTGGAAGACGTGGTACGGGATCGGGCTCAGCAGGATGGCCCCCACGACCACCGTGATGGCGGCGACCGAGTAGGCGAAGTGCACGCCGAAGCTCGCGTACATCCAGCCCCCGAGCAGGACCCCGAGCAGGCTGCCGGCGCCGCCCACCGCGTTGTACAGTCCCAGCGCTCGCCCCCGGGCCGAGCGCCCCACCAGCCGGACGAGGAACAGGGTGCTCGCCGTGCTGATGAACGCCCAGGTGACGCCGAGCAGGGCGTTGAGGATCGTCAGCCAGGCCAGCAGCGCCGGGCTGCCGAGGCCGAAGAGCACGTAGAGCGGGCCCCACAGGAACAGCAGCATCAGGCCGACCCGGCCGTACAGCGACTCGACGAAGACCCGCTTGGGGGAATGGGTCTCGACGGCCTTGCCGGAGTGGAAGAACAGCGAACTCGAGGCCGCCGCCGAGCCGAGGTAGACGACGAAGACCCCGGCGTCCGAGAAGTGCGCGGTCTGCCAGAGGAAGACCGGGAACGGCCCGTAGAAGATGTCGAAGCCGACGCACATCACGCCCAGAGCGGCGAGGAACAGCCACTCGCGGCCCGGCAGCCGCTGCGCCGGGGCCCGGGTGAGGTCGACGACCCCGGAGATGCGGTTGCGCAGGTTGCGCGCCCGCTCGACGATGCCCCGGTGCAGGTGGAGCAACTCGGCGACGCTCCGCCGCTCGACCCGCCGCGTCGGCTCCTCGATCCAGGCCCAGGCGACGCCGGCCGAGAGCAGCGCCAGCGCGCCGCTCAGCAGCAGCAGCCCGGTCATCACCTGGACCGCGGGGGCGTTGCGGCCGATGCCGAACAGCCAGACGAAGCCGAGCAGGAGGCCGACCGTCGTGCCGATCCCGCTGATCAGGCCGAACAGCCCGATGTCCTGCGGCCACCAGCGCTTGTGGCGGGTCTCCAGCAGCAGCATCGTGCCGATCGGCGCGCTGGCCGCCGACGCGAGGCCTTCGACCACGTTCAGCCAGAAGTAGGTGATCAGGTCGTGGGCGAGCGCGATCAAGATGATCGAGACGCCGGTCGCCAGGAACGAGCCGACGAGGAAGAACTTGCGGTGCGCCACCCGGTCCGACAGGTTGCCCCAGACGATGGTGAACGGGACCTGGCTCATCGCGCTCGCGGCGATGATGATGGTGACGACGAAGGCGCTCGCCCCGAAGTGCTGCAGGGCGAGGAGCGGGATCAGCGGGGTCGCGATCCCGTCCGAGATCGCGAGCGGGAGGAAGGCGAGGAACCACAGGTCGCTGGACGACGGTCGAAGGACGGTGCGCGCCTTGATGTCCATCGACACGCTCCCGTACGGCGCTGGTCTGTCGAGTGCCGGAACGCCAACGATAAAGGGTGGCTTCGTGACGCAGCACCAGCCCGCCGTTCACGGTCGCGACGGGCCGGCCGCGCCCGTCGTGCGCGGCGTTCGGCTCAGGAGCGCGGGACCGCGCGCGAACGCGCGGGCGGACCTACCCCGACCGCCGCGAGCAGCTGCTCGTGCTCCTTCTTCGTGATCCACTCGACCTTCAGGTACTCCCGGAGATAGTCGTCCGGCACGCCGAGCGCGTGCGCCTCGTCGACGACGAACCGGTAGGCGTCGACCTCCGTCCTCCGCTCGACGTAGCTCAGCCCGGGCTCCCAGAGGTTCGCGCCGTCCCGCCGCTGCAGCAGGTGGCACAGCTCGTGGAAGATGTCCAGGTACAGGATCATGTCCGGGCTGTCGCGCAGGTGCCCGAGGCCGACGACGATGCAGTCGACGTTCGGCGCCACGACCGGCTCCCACCCTCGCGCGCGCGCGAACGGCGGGAGCTCCCACGGGGCGACGTACATCCACATGTCCTCGTCGACGAGCTCGATGCTCGTCTCCCGGAACAGCCGGGCGCGCGGGCGCGCCTCCCGCACGAGGCGGCCGGCCGGCCCGAGCTGGTCCAGCCCCGGGAAGACCGCGAGGATCGGGTGGCGGCCCACCCCCAGCGTCCGGTCGACGCGAAAGCCGGGCGGCGAGGGGACGTCGGAGCCGGCCTTCGCGGCGGTCATCGTGCTCGCGAGCCGTGCGTGGCCATAACTCCGGCCGGCGCGGCGACGTGTTATCGGGCCCGACCCCCTGGGCCGCACGTGCGGCGAGCGGCCCGGGACCTGACGGTCGTGGGCGGATTGCGCGTCGGCCACGCGCAGGACCCGAACGTTCGGACCGGCGTCACCGCCGTGGTCTTCGACGCAGGCGTTCCGACCGTGGTGGACGTCCGGGGCGGAGCGTCCGCCAGCTACGACACCGCCTCCCTCGCGCTGGACGCGACCTTCGGTCGGCGGTGGGGCCTGTTCCTGACCGGCGGCAGCCTCTTCGGGCTCGACGCCGCCCGCGGGCTGCGCACCTGCATCCTCGAGCACGGCGGCGGGACCCGCTACTTCTCGAGCCGACGCCTGCAAGCGGCCGTTTCCGGCGCCGCTATCTTCGACCTGGTGGACGAGGGCCGGCCGCTGCCGGACTACGGCGACCTCGGCTACCGGGCCGCCGCGAGCGCGGCGAGAGGTCCGCTGGCCCAGGGTGCCGTGGGCGCGGGGGCCGGAGCGACGGTCGCCAAGTACCTCGGCCGGGACCGGGCTCGTCCCGGGGGCGTCGGCTCGTCGGCGAGGTCCCTCGGAAGGGGTGCCTCCGTGGGCGTCCTCGTGGTCGTCAACGCGGTCGGGGCCGTCCGCGACCCGGCGACCGGCCGCTGGGCGGCGGTCGCTCGAGGGCCTCGTGGCCGCCCGGTGCCGCCCTCCGATCTCGCGCGCCGGCCCCTGGCCGGTCGCGGAACGACCCTCGCGGTCGTGGCGACCGACCTGGTGCTCGAGCGGCCGGCGCTGGCCCGCGTCGCCGCCATCGCGCACGCGGGGCTCGCCCGGGCGATCGTGCCGTACCTCACCTCGGGCGACGGCGACTGCCTGTTCGCTGCGACGACCGGACGCGTGCGACCGCCCCGGCGGGAGCCCTGGTCCGGGGCGCTGGCCGACCGGGTCGGGCGCCTGGCCGCCGAGGCCGCGGTCGACGCGGTGCTCGCCGCCGTCCGTCCACGCGACTAGGCTTCGCGGGGGCGGCGCAGCGAGATCCCGCGCAGCCCCCGGATCAGGTCCGCCTTGGTGACGATCCCGTCGACGACGCCGCGGTGGGCGACCAGCACGGCGGGGTACTTCGCCAGCAGGGCCGGCAGCAGGTCGGCCGGGAAGCTCGCGTCGACCTGGGGATACGCCGGCTCGAGGATGTCGCGCACCTTCAGGCGACGCGAGGCCGGGGCCTGCAGCGCCCGCAGCACGGCCGCCTCGGAGACCGAGCCGATCGCGCGTCCGTCCTCCAGCACCGGCAGCTGCGAGAAGCCGCCGTGGTCCAGCCGCTGGCTCGCCTCCGCGAGGCTCGCGCCGGGCTCGATCGTTACCAGCGGGCGGTGGAGCAGGTCCTTCGTCGCGAGCGCCGGATTGGCGGTCGCCTCCCGGGCGTCCAGGAACTCGACGACGTGGCGGACGAGGTCGTAGGACGGCCGGATCCGGCCCCGTTCGATCCGCGAGACGGTGGCGGTGCTCCGGCCCACGGCGCGGGCGAGCTCCCCGAGCGGAATCCCGAGCGCCAGACGACGGCGCCGAAGGTCCTGCAGCGTCTCCACGGTGATCGAGGGCTACGCGCGCGGAGGTTAGAAAGCGCCGGCTCCGCCTCCGCCGGTGCGGATCCCCGCCGCGGCCGAAGCGGCGGTCGCCTTCGGGCGAAAGGTAAAGGAGGCATCCTGTCCTTTCCGGGTCGCCGGGCATGACCGCGCCTCCCCGTCGGATCTCCTGGATCGCGGCGCCGCCGGAGATCTGCTCGCTCTGCAAGGAACCGCTCGGCTCGCCGGAGGAGACCAGTTCGTGGAACGGCCGCCCGGCGCACCGGGACTGCGTCCGGGTCCACCTGCTCCAGCGGGACCCGGCGTTCCGGGAGTCCTCCGACGCGGAGGAGGCGCCCGAGGAGAGCGACGAGGCGTTCGACGGGATCCTGCCGCGGGACGACGACGAGATCGACCCGGAGTAGGGCGCAGGCCCGCCCGGGCCGATTTACGTGCCCCGAAGAGATTAAACCCCCGTACTCGGTGCTGATGGGGACCGTGCCTAGGGTGCGGGAGGTCTTGTTCGATGCCTGAGGTCGTCATTACCTGCGACTGGACGATGATGAGCAACCACCACGGGAAGGAGTTCCTGGGGTTCGGTACGACCACCCCGGCGTACATCTTCCCGGAGGCGGTCTACCAGCGGCTGTTCTTCCCCACCATGCCCACGGACGAGCACGGCTTCCCCCGGCAAGCCCCGTACGGCATGCGCAAGATCGAGGCGTCCCTGATCGACGCGGGCGTGGACGCGAGGATCGTCCACCCGAGCTTCCTGGACCGGTACATGCCCGGCGAGGCGAAGGTCCTGCTCGTCTCCGGCCACGACTACTTCGGCCTCAACCCCCCGAGCTCGACGTTCGGCGGGGTGATGCGCAAGGAGACCCTGAACTGCGTGAACTTCAAGCGGATGCTCAGCCAGCCGGCGGTGGTCGAGGCGCGCCGGCGGGGACTCAAGATCATCGCCGGCGGGCCGTGCGCCTGGCAGCTCGCTCCCGCGACGCGCGCCAAGCTCCCGTGGATCCAGGAGTTCGTCGACTCGATCGGGGGCATCGACACCGTCGTCGAGGGGGAGGCCGACCTGTTCGTCCGGGAGATCGTCGGCAAGGCGCTCCGCGACGAGTTCCTGCCGCCGCACGTGGTCATGACCCCGAAGGACGCCCCGAAGGTCGAGCAGATCAGCTCGATCCGCTACCC
>JASHYB010000179.1 GCA_030043255.1 Thermoplasmata archaeon
CAGCTCGCCGACCTGGTCGCCAACGGCATCCGCCACAAGGGCTTCGCGTTCGTCGACGTCCTCAGCCCCTGCGTGACGTACAACAAGATCAACACGTTCGACTTCTTCCGCCAGCGGGTCTACAAGCTGGAAAGCAGCGGGCACGACCCGTCCGACAAGGTCGCCGCCTGGCAGCGGGCGCTGGAGTGGGGGGAGAAGATCCCGATCGGCCTGTTCTACCAGGTCGAGCGGCCGACCTACGAGGACCTCGAGGAGGTCCTGCACGCCGGCCCGCTGGCGCACCAGCCGGCCGGGATCGCCGACCTGGGCAAGGTGCTGGACGAGTTCGTCTAGCGCCGCCGCCCTACCTACGAGCAGCCGGGCGAGCCGGTCCGGCAGGCGCTGGCGTTGAACACCCAGGCGTCCGCCTCGTGCCAGAGGACCGGGAAGGTCGGCTGGCCCGCCTGCTCCGCGGCGAGCAGCGGCGCCGCCCAGAACGCCGGCCAGAGCACGGTGTTGTTGCCCGTGACGACGACGTAGTCCGCCGCGAGTGCGGCGAGCGCCTCCCGTCCGGCGAGGTCGAGGGTGCCGTTCGTCAGCTCCTGGACGACGAGCGTGTACGACGCGTTCGCTCTTGGCCAGCCGGGGGCCATCGGATAGAGCAGGACAATCCCGCGGGCGTAGCCCGGCAGGAACTCAGCGGCGCCGCCCGGGGCGACGAGGACCCGGCTCCCGGGGGCGAAGTGCGCGCCGCCGTACGCCAGGAGGGCGAAGTCCGCCTCCGAGACGTTCCCGAACTCGGTGTAGTAGCCGTGCAGCACCGGCCCGAGCGACACCGGGCTCAGGACCGCCGCCGGCACGAGGAGCACCAGCGCGACGGCGAGGGGGGCGAGCGCGCGGGCGCTGGACGTCGCCGGCCGCCCGGAGCTCGGCCCGCCGGCCCCGCGCGGCGCGGGCGTCGGCGCCGGGGCGCCGAGCCGCTCGAACGCGAGCGCGAGCGGGACGGCGGCGACGAGACCGTACAGGGCGAACAGGCAGGTCGCGAACTCCTGGTAGTTCGTGACGAAGGCGAGCGAGCGCAGCGGCGAGCCCGGCCCGGTCGCGTCGACGAGCAGGACGAGCCAGACGGCGAGCGTCACGGCTCCCGCCAGGAAGAGGCGGGCGGCCGCGGCCCAGCGTCCGGGCTCCGGTCCGGGGCCGAACAGCCCGAGCAGGTAGGCCGCCCCGACGACCAGCAGGATCGCCAGCTCGAGCCGGATCAGCGGGAGGGGCGAGAGCGCGACGTTGTCCGTGCCGAACAGGAACGGGTCGAGGCTGGCGAGCAGTTCGGAGGCCCGATGGCCGGCCGAACGACCCACGGGGGAGGACAGCGCGCCCACGAGGGTCGCGGGGGAGGCTCGGGCGGCCAGCAGGACGTAGAGCGAAGGGATCCCCGCCACCAGGGTGGTCCCGAGCGTCGCGAGCCAGCGGCTCCCCCAGGTGAGCGCCTTGCCGGCGTACCGGGGCACGGCGAACAGGCCGACCAGGAGGAGCGCCGGGACCAGCCACTCGGCCCCGGTCACGTTGAGGGCCCCGGCGTAGCCGAGGAGCACGCCGAAGCCGACCGCGTCCCCCCACGACAGCAGCGGCCGCCGGGTCCAGACCGGGAGCTGCGCGACCAGCAGCAGGAGGAGGGGGAACGCCAGGACGAAGTCGTTGCTCCCGCCGACCAGCGCCCGGGTCGACGGGCCCAGCGCGGCGAGCGCGAGCGCGAACGCGGCGCCGGCCCGCTCGCTGCCGACCCACCGGCACCCGAGCACGTAGCCGGAGAGCGGGGGCAGCGCGAGGAACAGCGGGGTCACGAGCAGCGAGGTCCGGGCCGGCGGCAGCCCGAAGACGAGCTGCGCCCAGCCGAGCCAGACGGTCGTCCCCTGAGGGTAGAGGATCGCCGGGGTCCCGTAGGGACGGAACGACAGCGGTACGCTGCCGTGCTGCAGCAGCAGGGCGACGTACGTGGTCAGCAGGGAGGAGTCGAAGGTGTTGCCGGTCCCCGCCGGCATCGCGACGGCGAGCTCCAGCAGGTAGAGTCCGAGCGCCGCCACGAGGGCGAGGGTCGTCCACGGACCGACGAGACCCCGGAGCAGCCGGTCCGCCGCCGCGCCCGCGAGGCCCCGCCGTCGGAGGTTCCGGACGCGGAGCAGCAGCACCAGCCCGCCGGCGACGGGCAGGCCGAGCACCACCGGGGTCGTGAAGGCTCCGACCTGCACTGCGGCGACCAGATAGAGGACGGCTCCCCCGAGGTACAGGTCGACCAGCAGCCTCTCGAGAGGCCCCGGAGCGCGCCACAGCGGGACCCAGCGAGCGGCGGTGCCCCGCACCGCCTCCCCCAGCACGACGGCGCCGGCCGCCCAGAGCAGCAGGCCGAGCCCCCAGAGCCCGCCCGGCGGTCCGGGGACCCCCACGCGCGCGAGCAGCGTCGCCGGAGTTAAAGACCCAGGCGCTGGGTCGGAGCCACTCGGACCGCTCCCGCGCCCGCGGTCCATCGGCAGCCTTATACTGCCCGGGCGACGAACCTACGTACCGGAAAGGTGGTCGCTTTGCCGCCAGACGTTCGCTCGCGCGCCCTGCGCGCGGTCCCCCTTGGTCTTGCCCTCGCGCTGATCGCCACGGTCGTGCTGGCCGGGCTCCTGCCCGGTTCCGGGGTCGTCAGCGCCTCGTCCAGCTGCACGTACGGCGCCTGCCCGGCGTCGAGCTCGTTCCCGTACTGGGCGGTCGGGGTGGCCGCGGCGGTCGTCGTGGCCGCGCTGATCGGGGCCCTCCTCCTGCTCCGCCGGCGCAAGCCCCCCGCCGCGACCGACGCCACCGCTCCCGCGGGCACGAACCCGGAAGCTCCCGCCGAGCCGCAGGGCCAGGACCCGTCGACCGGCGCTCCGCCGGAGCCGCAGGAGAGTTACGGTACCGCCGATGACCCCTCGGCCGGCGGGCCCTCTCCGTAGACGCTCTCCGTCGGGAGCCGGGGCGGCCGTCCCGTCCCGTCGCACCGGGCCGCGTGCGCGGTGCCCGCGCGGCGCCGGGCAGGATGCGGAGGGGAACTCCGCGTGAGCGAGGACCGGCCTCAGAGCATCACGTCGGGGCTCGCGACGGTCACCGCCGGCACGCTGTTCCTGACGGTCGCCACGCTGGTGCTCGTCGCCTTCAACTTCCTCGCCCGGGTCCTGATCGTCCGCAGCGTCTCGCCGGCCTCCTGGGACGCGTTCTCCCTCGGGCTGACCCTGACCCAGGTCCTGCTGTCGGTCGGGACCCTCGGGATCCCGGTCGCGGTCGCCCGCAGCCTGGCGAACGCCACCGGGGACGCCGAGCGCCGAACGTTCGTCCGGACGTCGCTCGGGGTCGGCGCCGCCGCCGGGGTCACCAGCGCGGTCGCTCTCGCCCTCGCCGCGCCGGCGCTGGGGCGGAGCCTCGGCTCGCCGTCGCTCGGTTCCGGCCTCGAGCTGTTCGCCCTCGCTCTCGGCAGCATGATCCTGGCGACGGTCCTCGCGTCGATCTTCCAGGGGTTCTCCAACGTCACCCCGAACGCCCTGTTCGTGCAGGTCGTCGCGCCGGGCCTGTTCCTCGCCTTCCTCGGCGTCGCGCTCCTGGTCCCCCCGGGGCACGTGAGCTACCTGGACGCGCTGATCGCCTACGCCGCCGCCTGCGCCGCGACCCTCGGTACCCTCCTGCTGTACACCGCCTGGAAGCTCCCCCGGCTCCTCACCCTCCGCGGGCCGGGGGAGCCGACCGCGCGGCCGAAGCTGCTGCTGCTCGCCGTGCCGCTGTTCGTCTTCGGAGCGATGGCCAGCGTCGTCGGCAGCGGCGACACCCTGGTGCTGGGGGCGGTCCACTACGCGCAGGTGGGCGCCTACACGGCGAGCCTGACGCTCGCCCGGCTGGTCCAGGTCGGCGTCGCGGCGGCGTCGTACATCTTCCTGCCGGTCGCCTCGGGGTTCGTGGCCCGCGGGGACCGGCGCGCCGTCGGCCTCACGTACGTGACGGTCACGAAGTGGCTCGCCGTGCTCTCGCTGCCGTTGTTCGTCGTCTTCGTCTTCCTGCCGTCCGCGTCGCTCGACTTCGTCTACGGGCCGAGCTACGACACGGTCGTCCTGCCGCTGCAGATCGTCGTCGCGGGGGCGTTCTTCGGCGCGCTGCTCGGCCCGGGGGCGATGGCCCAGGTGGCGGTGGGCCAGGCCCGGCTGCTCGCCGTCAACGCGACGGTCGCCGCCGCGGCGGATGTCGGGCTCGCGCTGGCGCTGGTGCCGTCGTACGGCCAGGTCGGCGCGGCGATCGCCTGGGCGTCGGCGAACGTCCTGTATGCGTCGCTCTGCCTGGCCGAGCTGGCGATCGCCGAGGGCTACCATCCGTTCCGCCGGCACGTCCTCGTGCCCGTGGCGGTCACCTGCGTGCCGGTCAGCGTGCTGCTGTTCCTCTGGCACCCGCAGGTCTCCATCCTCCTGCTCCCCCCGCTCGCCATCGGGCTGGCCGCGCTCTTCGCCGTCTCGATCGTCGCGACGGGGAGCGTCGACGAGGGGGACCGCCTGCTGCTCGGCGCGATCGAGCGGATGCTCGGCCGTCCGCTGCCGTTCGTCCGACGCTGGGCGGCGCTGCTCGGGCCCGCCCGAGCGTAGGCGCCCGCACGTCGGACGCGGCGCGACGCGGCCGGTCGGTTCGTTATCCTTACATAGGGCGGCCTGCATGGAAACTCACCAGGCCCTCCGGCCTGGGGGGGAGACGTTACGCTGAGCCGCGGTCGTCGGGCGGTCGTACCGTTCGCACTGGGCCTCGGCATGCTCGCGACCGTGGTGGTCGCCGGACTGTCGCCGAACGCCGGCCTCGCACGCGCGGCGTCGAGCTGCACGTACGGCTCCTGCCCCGCCACCACCCCGTTCCCGTACTGGGCGGTCGCCACGTCGGTGGCGGTGGTCGTCGTGGCCCTGCTGCTCGCGCTCCTGCTCCTGCGCCGGCGTCGCCGCCCCGGCCAGCCCCCGTCCGAATGGCAGGGGCCGGGCGGTGGCGCGCCGGGGACCCCGCCGTCCGGAGCCCCGCCGGAGCAGACGGCGGCCTCCGCCGCCGTCGCCGGCGCGGCGGTGGGCGGAGTCGCCGGC
>JASHYB010000180.1 GCA_030043255.1 Thermoplasmata archaeon
AAGGTATCGAGTACGCACTCAAGAGTGCGATTCCGGCCGGAGTGCGCCGGGCTCAAGCGCGACCTATGCGCTAGGTCGCGGTCAGGACCCGCCAACGCCCCCGTTGATTGTTGCCCGCCTACCGCCTCTGTCCTCTTCGGATACGCACGAGAGAGGGGTCCCTCACGATTGAGACGAACGGCCGGAGCACGCCATGGGTTCGGGCTGGGTTTGAATGGGAATGAACTGGTGCTTGCCAGCGGACTCCAGGGCCACAAGACCCCCGCACGACGGTCAAGCTACGGGTGGCTCCGAGTGGCGTCGCGACGCCACTAATCCTCGTCAGAAGTGGCGTCGGTGCCGCCCCTAAGCGCTTGAGCTAAGCTCAGTAGTCAAACCATTGTCTGGGAGTATTCTGAGTCCATGGATCGGTAGGCTCCCCTGAGTTGAGCTCAAGCGCTGGGGGGGAGTTGTTGTTGACCGGTGGGCCCGATCTGAGAGATCCGGTCGTCCTTGTTTGAGTTCAGCTCAAGCGCTAGGAAGGCGGGTAGTAGTATCGCGGGACAGGGGGGTCCAAGCGAAGCCAAGCATCCTACGTCGTGCAGCCGGCCGCGGACGGCACAGTCCTGGAGGAGTGGGCACCTCGTGCGAGGCGAACCCTCTCTTCTGGACGATTCCATGCGAGATTGGCGACGGCCCAGCATCCGCCCTCAACGCGGGCCCAACCCGGGTTGGAACGGGCTAACTGGCAGTGATCCCGGGGTGTTCCTCGGCGTGAACCCGGGTTGGAACCCGGGTTGGCGGACCCGGACTCAACCCGGGTTGCCTGGGGGGATTCGCGGTCCTCTGACGGACGCAACAGAGGCAAGCGCGGACGGCCGGGGCAGGGACGGACGGGCGGGACGGTCGTACGCGCGGGCCGGACCCGGGACGGGACGGAACGGGTTGGACGGATGGGGCGGCAAGGGTCGGGAGGAGGATCGGATGCATGGCCTACCGTACGGAGAGCGCTTGCCGCGAGCCGGGGCGACGACGATGCCTCTGGGGATCAGGGCGGTGGTGGGCCGGCGTGGGCCGAGCGGCGTGCTCTTGAGTCAAAGGCCCGACTGGATGGGAATCCAAAACAACAGGCGGGCCGGCTCGTGCCGGCCCGCAGGAAGAGGTTGGGCACAGTCGTCCGTCTCTTGGGTCGGAGGTGGGGAGAGGTTCCGAAGCGAGACGCAGAGCGTAGAGCCGATCGAGCCTGGGGAGGTCGGAGTGGTCGCCGGAGCAAGCCGCCGGGGCGATCAGGGGGCGAAAAAGGGCCGGATCCCTGTCGGATGGGCTCGGCCGGATTCGAACCGGCGATCTTCGCTGTGTGAGAGCGACGTCTTCACCGCTGGACTACGAGCCCGAGAGGAGGCGAGATGCGGGTCCCCTTAAGATTCACAGCGCCAGGATCAGGGGTACCAGCAGGCTCGCCGCGATCGTCAGCGTGAGCCCGCTCGCCACGGCCAGCGCTCCAGATCGCGGGTCCCCGTAGCGGACGACGAAGTACAGCGTAGTGTCCATGGAGGTCGCCCCTCCGAGGGCGGTCAGGCCCTCCCCCCTCCACCGGGGCCCGAGGTACGGCGCAAGGACCATCGTCAGTCCCTCGCGCAGGAAGTTGACCAGGAAGGCGAAGAGGCCCACGGCGGCCCCCAGCCGTGCGGCGACGAGCGGCCCGGTCAGGCTGTACCAGCCGAAGCCGAGCGCCGTCGCGAGGGCCGCGGTCCCCTCCGCGCGCAGGACCAGAGAGGCGGCGGCCGCGGCCACCACCGCGCCCAGCGCGGCGCTGGCGATGGGGACCCAGGCGCGCCGCGCGCTACTGAGGTCCAGGTTGATCCCGTACCCCACAAGGGCGAGGAGGACGGTCAGGGCGACCGACAGCAGGACCCCCGTCGGGAGCGCCACCGTTCGCCCCAGCCCGTAGCCGGCGAACAGACTGACGACGAGCAGGGCGCTGGTCGGTACGCGCTCGGACGTTCCGCCCTCCGCGCTTGCCGGCGGAGCCGGGGGGCCCTGGACGGCGCGGCGGAGCACGAGGTAGAACGCTGCGGTGGCCCCGACGATCGCCCCGGTGAACAGGATCGCGCTCGGCAGCACCTCGGTCAGCGTTGCCGTCGCGAGGTCGCGGAACGACGCTCCCAGCAGCGCGACCAGCACGATCACCGCGACCAGCGAGGCCCGACCGACCCAGGGACCTCGGGCGGGCCAGCGCCGGCCGACCAGCCAGCCCCCGGCCAGGCCGACGTACAGGTAGAGGTCGCTGACGTTCACGCCACGTCAGCCCGTCCAGGCGGAGACGGCGGAGCGCCGGCCGGCCCCGAGGGCGGGTTCGAGGCGTACGGTCTCCTCGCGCTGGGGTCCGTAGCCGAGGTACTCCACCGGCACCCCTACCTCGGCGGCGATGTGCTCGAGGTACCGGCGCAGCGCGGGCGGGAGGGCGCGAACGCCCTCGTGGTGGATCCGCTCCTTCAGGCGCGCGTGGATCTCCGGCCAGCCCTCGAACCGCTCGTAGACCGGCTGCGCTCGGGCCAGGTCGTCGGCGTAGGTGGGGAGGACCTCCTGGACCGTGGTCCCGTCGGGCAGGACGTACTGGTTGGAGACCGGGATCTCGTCGAGCCCCCCGAGGACGTCGACCTTCGTGATCGCGAGGGAGGTGAAGCCGTTCAACCTCGCGGCGTAGCGCAGCATCACGAGGTCCAACCAGCCGCACCGCCGGGGACGTCCGGTCGAGGCCCCCCGCTCGCCGCCGGTGCGTCGCAGGAACTCCCCCTGCGGTCCGGTGTCCTCGGTCGGGAACGGGCCGCTCCCGACACGGGTGGCGTACGCCTTGGCGACGCCGATCACCTCGGTGACCTCCGTCGGGGCGATGCCGCTGCCGACCAGCGCGCCGGCGCTGGTCGGGTGGGAGCTCGTGACGAACGGGTAGGTCCCGAAGTCGAGGTCGAGCAGCGCGCTCTGCGCCCCCTCGAGGAGGAGCCTCTCCCCTCGGGCGATCGCCTGCCAGAGCACCGGCTCCGTCGGTCGGACGTACGGGGCGAGCCGGCCGGCGATCTCGGCGAGCTCGCCGGCGACCGTCTCGGCCGGAGGGAGGTTCCCCAGGTGACCCTTGGTGGCGTACAGGATCTGGAGCTGCTCGCGCAGCACGGCCGGGCGCAACAGGTCGGCGATGCGGACCCCGAACCGGGAGGCCCGGTCGGCGTAGGCCGGCCCGATCCCCATGCGGGTCGTGCCGAGCGCCGCCGCGGGGCTGACGCGCGCCCGCAGCTCATCCTCCCAGGCGTCCTCCGCCTCGTGCACCGGGAGCAGCGCGTGCGCCCGGTCGCTGATCATCAGCTCGCCGCGGAACAGGCCCCGGCGCTCCAGGTCGGCGATCTCCTGCTCGAGCTTGGCGAGCTGCAGGACCATCCCCGGGCCGCTCACGCCGATCGTGCCGCTGCGCAGCACCCCGCAGGAGAGCTGGTGGAGGACGACCTGCCCCTCCGGCAGGTGAATCGAGTGGCCGGCGTTTGGGCCGCCGCCGGTCCGCACGACGTACCGGGCGTTCGCGGCGAGGTAGTCGGTGATCTTCCCCTTCGCCTCGTCGCCGAACTGGGCGCCGATGACGACGGTGACGCTCAACGCTCCTCCGCACCCGGCCGGAGGCGTCCGAGTAAAAGTCCGTTACCCTCGCGGTCCCCGCCGTGCGCCCTCGGGCAGCCGTGCCCCGGCGTCGCAGGGTCCTCGGGCGGGCCCCGGGCAACATAATGAGCCGTGGCCGTCGTCCTCGGGCCGCGATGGTCGCGCAGCGCGCGCGCGAGGTCGAGATCTCGGGCATCCGCAAGATGTTCGAGGCGGCTCCACCGCGGTCGATCAACCTCGGGCTGGGCGAGCCGGACTTCGAGCCCCCCGCGCCAGTCGTCGAGGCGCTCTGCCGGGCGGCACGGGGCGGGGCGAACCACTACGGTCCGTCCGCCGGCCTGCCCGCGCTCCGCCAGAAGCTGGCCGAGCGCTACCGCGACCGGGAGCCGGCGACCGACAGCGCGAACGTCCTGGTCACCGGCAGCGCCACCGAGGCGCTCATGGCGGCCGCCCTCGCGCTGTACGACCCGGGGGACGAGGTCCTGGTCCCGAACCCGGGGTTCGTCCTCTACGCTCCGCACGCCCGGCTGATGGGCGCGATCCCGGTCCCGTACAGCCTCGAGCCGTCGCGCGGCTACCAGCCGGACCTGGACGAGCTCGAGGGGCTGGTCACCTCGCGGACGACCGCGATCGTAGTGAACAGCCCGTCGAACCCTACCGGCGCGGTCTTCCCGAAGGCGACGATCGACCGGATCGTGGCCCTCGCCGACCGGCACGACCTGACGATCGTCTCGGACGAGGTCTACGAGGAGATCGTCTACGACGGGTCGGCGACCTCGTTCTGGGGGCGGACCGACCGGGCCGTGGTGGTCAACTCCTTCTCGAAGATGCTCGCCACCACCGGCTGGAGGATCGGCTACGTCGTGGCCCCCCGCCCGCTGGCGGTCGAGATCAACAAGATGCACTACCACATCATGGCCTGTCCCCCGACCCCCGCCCAGCACGCGGT
>JASHYB010000181.1 GCA_030043255.1 Thermoplasmata archaeon
CTGACCGACGCGGAAAAGGCCCAGGAGGCGGAGATGCTCGCCCGCGCCGTCGCCGAGGCGGACGTCGTGATCACCACGGCGGCGATCCCCGGCCGCAAGGCGCCGGTGCTCGTCCGCCAGGAGATGGTCGGCCGGATGCACGCCGGCGCCGTGATCGTCGACCTCGCCGCGGAGACCGGCGGCAACTGCGAGCTGACGCAGGCCGGTGCGACGATCGTCGCGGGCGGCGTGACGATCGCCGGCCCGCTCAACCTGCCGAGCCAGCTGCCGTTCCACGCGAGCCAGATGTACGCCAGGAACCTGGAAGCGTTCGTCCAGCTGCTGCTCGACCCGCAGGGCGCCCTGGTCGCCGACAGCTCCGACGAGATCCTGGTGGCGAGCCGGCTGACCCGGGACGGCACGGTGACCCACAAGCCGACCGCCGACGCGCTCGCGGGAGGTAAGCCGTAGATGACCGCGGACCTCTGGACGGCGCTGTTCATCGCGCTGCTCGCCGCCTTCACCGGCTACGAGGTGATCAGCCGGGTCCCGACGCTGCTGCACACACCGCTGATGAGCGGCTCCAACTTTATCCACGGGATCGTGCTCGTCGGCGGGATCGTCGCCCTCGGCCTCGCCAGCACCGACCTCGAACGGATCGTCGGCTTGCTCGCGGTGGTGATGGGGGCGATGAACGTCACCGGCGGCTACGTCGTCACCGAGCGCATCCTCGCGATGTTCGACCGCGCCAAGCGGCCGGGAGCCAAGCCGTGACGAACGTCGCCGAGACGATCGTCGACGCCGTCTACGTCGTCGCGATCCTGGTCTTCATCCTCGGGCTGAAGGCGATGAGCTCGCCGGCGACGGCGCGGCGCGGCATCGTCTTCGCCGGCCTGGCGATGCTGCTCGCCGTCGCGGTGACGTTCCTGAGCCCGCACCTGACGAACTTTCTGTGGATCGTCATCGGCGTCGCCCTGGGCGGCGGGGCCGGGTTCTACTGGGCCCGCGTCGTCAAGATGACGGCGATGCCCCAGATGGTCGCCGTCTTCAACGGCATGGGCGGCGGCGCGGCGGCCGCGATCGCCGGCGTCGAGCTCCTGGGCAGCCTGCACGGGGTCACCGCCTACCTGTCGGTGGCCGGCGCGATCATCGGCTCGATCTCGATCTCCGGGAGCGTGATCGCGTTCCTGAAGCTCCAGGGCTGGATGCCCAGCAAGGCGATCGTCCTGCCGGCCCGGCAGGTCGTCAACTTCGCCGCGCTCGCGCTGGCGCTCGGCTTCGGGATCTACGCCGTCGGCTGGCTGCACGCCGGCTACCTCGCGCTGTTCTTCCTGTTCCTGGTGCTCTACGGGGTCCTGCTCACGCTGCCGATCGGAGGCGCGGACATGCCGGTCGTCATCAGCCTGTTCAACGCGCTCACCGGCATCGCGGTCGGTCTGGACGGCTTCGCGCTGGTGAACGGCCCGCTCGGGGACGCCGGCTACGCGATGGTGATCGCGGGGGTCCTGGTCGGCGCCGCCGGCTCGCTGCTCACCGCGCTCATGGCCCGGGCGATGAACCGGTCGGTCGGCAACGTCTTCTTCGGGGCGTTCGGCGCGCAGGAGGAGACCGGCGGGGGTCCCGCGGGCAGCCTGAAGGCGATCGACGCGGCGGACGCGGCGGTCCTGATGGCCTACGCCGGCGAGGTGGTCATCGTCCCCGGCTACGGGCTGGCGGTCGCCCAGGCCCAGCAGAAGGTCAAGGAGCTCGCCGACCTCCTCGAGGCGAAGGGCGTGACGGTGAAGTTCGCGATCCACCCGGTCGCCGGCCGCATGCCCGGCCACATGAACGTGCTGCTGGCGGAGGCCGGGATCAGCTACGACAAGCTGTTCGACCGGGACGAGATCAACGCCGAGTTCCCGTCGGTCGACGTGGCGCTCGTCATCGGGGCGAACGACGTCGTTAACCCGGCGGCCCGCCGCAAGGGCAGCCCGCTCGAGGGGATGCCGATCCTGGACGTCGACAAGGCGAAGAACGTCATCGTGATCAAGCGCGGCCAGGGCAGGGGCTTCGCCGGCATCGAGAACGAGCTGTTCTACGGCGACAACTGCCGGATGCTCTACGGGGACGCCCAGAGCGCGGTCGCCCAGCTGGTCCAGGCGCTCAAGCAGGGCTGACGCACCGCCGACGATGCCGCCGACCCCGCGTTCCCGCCGAGCCCGACCGGCCCGCCCGTCCCGCCGCGCCCGACGGGCGGGCGCGCGGGCGCCGTCGCTGACGCTGCGCCTGACGACCCGCGCCGACCTGGCGGTCCTGACCCGGCACCGACGCAGGATGTGGGAGGAGATCCGCAGCTTTCCGCCGCAGGAGCTCGACCGCCACGACGTCGCCTACCGGCGCTGGATGCTCGAGGAGACGGGCAAGGGCCGGTTCTTCGGCTTCCTGGTGCAGGACGCCGACGGCCGTCCCCTCGGCAGCGGGGCCCTCTGGCTGATGCCGTCGCAGCCGCGGCCCGGGGTGCTCGGCCGCGGGGAGATGCCGTACGTCCTGTCGATGTACACCGAGCCGGACGCGCGGGGCCGGGGGGTCGCCACGCGCATCGTCCGCGAGATGATCCGCTGGTCGAAGGCCCGGCACTACGGACGGCTGGTCCTCCACGCCTCGACCTTCGGCCGGCCGGTCTACGAGCGGCTCGGCTTCGTCCCCGGCAGCGAGATGAAGCTGGAGCTGATCCGACGGCCGGCGAGCCTGCGGTAGCTCCGCGCGGCCTCGGTGCGCCTTTTCTGCCCGACCGGCTAGGGACGTCGATGGCGACCACGCCGACCGCCCCGTCGATCCGCATCGTCGCCGGCGAGATCCAGACGCAGAGCGCGACCACGCGGCTGGTCCTCCCGACGGCGAACCTGCCCGCGTGGCCGCCGTACCTCCGGGTCTCGGAGACGGTGGCCGGCCGGGCGCGCCAGCTGGCGGCGCACCCGCACGAGCACGAGGAGGTGCTGACGGTCGT
>JASHYB010000030.1 GCA_030043255.1 Thermoplasmata archaeon
CGGGGTCGGTCGGGGGGCCGGACACCGCCAGCTTCCGCGGCGGCTCAGCCGATGTAGCCGAGGTCCTCGCGCGGGGCGTTCGGACCGGCGGCCCCCGGCTCGCCGCTCCGCTGCTCGGGGTCGTGGATCCGCTGGGCGATCTTGTCGATCTCCTTCGCCTTCTCCTCCAGCGCCGTGAGGTCGAGCTCCACCTTCAGCGCCTTCGACAGCACGCGCAGGACCGCGCCGGCGCTGTGCGGATCGACGAAGTAGCCGCTGGTCTCGCCCATCAGGCAGACCCCTTCCATCCCGAACAGCCGACCGAGGCCGAGGAACAGCCCGCTCGCGCCGATCAGGCCCCCGCCGGGGTCGTTGCGCGAGAAGACGACGCCGAACTTCTTCATCGACTCGACCAGCGCCGGGGCCGTCGCCGCGCCCAGCACCTTCGGCTCCTCGACGACGCGCCCCTGCGCGAAGCCGGCGAGGGTGAAGACCTGCTTGACGCCGAGCTGCGCGCAGTAGTCGAGCACCCGCTCCGTGATCTCGTACTGCCCTTCGGGGCTGATCCCTTGGTAGTCGCCGCCGAGCACCAGCAGGTCGTGCGGCGTGCCGGCGGGGGCCTTCCAGTAGGCGAGGTCGTTGGAGACCAGCCTCACGATGCCGGCCTCGCTGACGTAGACCTGCGGCGGGAAGAACTTCGAGTAGAAGGTCGCGAGCGGCTTGGCCCCGAGCTGGTCCCGCAGGTAGTCGGCGGCGAGCTTGCCGACGTTGCCCACCCCCGGAAGCCCCTCGACCAGGATCGGCTGGCGCAGCTCGACCTTCTCCAGCGTCCGGATGAGCACGTCCTGCACGGGAACCGACCTTGCGAGGCCGGGTCGGGGCGATAAAGGTTGGCTGGCGGCGCGGTAAGGACCTAGCGCCCGGCCACCGTGGCGTCGCCGAACTCGAAGCCGGCCTCGCCGAGCCGCAGCGGGACGAGCCGGGCGAGGTCCGGCCGCTGCGCCACCTTCTCCAGCAGCAGCGTCTGGCGGTACCGCTCGCCGTGGAGCTCGCTCCGCAGCTCCATTACCAGGTCGGCGAGGTCGTTGAGCAGCTCGCCGGCCGAGCCCTCGTGGCGCGGGGCGTGGACGGCGAGCAGCGCCTGGCCCCCGAGGGTCCGGCAGCAGTGCCGGACCTCCCGGGCGACCTTCATCACGTCCTTGGGGCCGAGCACCTCGAAGAAGAAGTCGAGCGAGTCGATCACGAGCCGGAACGGCGCGTCGATCCCGGCGAGGTCCGACAGCATCCGGTCGGCGAGGCGGAACGGCCCGGGCGGCCGGCTCGGCTTGCCGTCGGAGGCGAGGTCCTCGAGCGACAGGCCCCGCTCGCGCAGCCGGGCGACGTCCAGGCCCCGGACGAGCACCCGCTCGTAGTACTCGTCGGCGAGGTTGACGACCTTGAGCGCCTCCGGGTCGGTGCCGACGGCCCGGAACGCCTGGCGCAGGTCGTCCGAGCGCTCGTACGTCGTGTAGTACAGGACCGGGGAGCGGCCGAGCGCGGCCCGCGCGAACTGGCGGGCGAGCGTCGGGGCCCCGCTGGAGCTCCGCCCGGCGAGCACCGCCAGGAACCCCGGCGGCAGCGCGTCGGCGATCGGCTCGTCGAACTCCGGCGCGCCGAAGATCGTGGGGCTCGCCATCGGGGGCCTACCGTCCGAGCCGGGCGACGTCGAGCGTTTCGTCCACGACCAGGTTCATCAGCTGCTCGACGCTCGCCGCCTGCTCGTCGGTCGTCTCGAGGACCAGGGTGAGCGCCTGGCGACCCTTCAGGTTGTTCAAGAGGATGTGCAGGAACTCGCTCAGCAGCTCCGGCGGGTTGTGGATCGCCAGCGAGTTGACGCTGTCGATGACCACCACCGAGCGCGGGTGCGGGAAGCGGCGGAGCAGGTACTCGATGCGGAGCATGATCTCCTCCAGCGCGCGCGGGCTCTCGACGTACGTCGCGTTCGGCACCGCGTCGTGAAAGCGCATCATCAGGTGGCTGATGGCGTCCACGAAGCTGATCCGCTCCGGCGGCACGTCCAGCGCCTGGGCGAGCGTCCAGACGAACGACGCCGGGCTCGTCACCGCGACGTAGATGGTGTGGACCCCCGGCTCGCTGCCCAGGTCGCGCAGCGTCGCGTTCAGGAACGCGAAGTAGTGGTCGGCGTACTCCCGCGAGTCGAGCTTGAGCGCCACCGCGCTGCCGGGCGGCAGCGCGCGCAGCCGCTCGCCGATGTCCGCCTGGGGCACGCCCTACTCCTCGACCGCGCGACCGCCCTTGAGGTGCGGCGCGAGGAGGATGCCGATCGGGGTCAGCTCCAGCACGTAGAGCGCGCGGGAGTGCGGCGTCCCGCGCATCTTCACGACCTGCAGTACCCGCAGGATGTCGCCGAGCCGGTGGGTGTTGCGCAGCAGGATGATCCCGTCGACGATCGCCTCCTCGACCCCCCGCGTCGAGTAGCGGCCGGGGGTGGGGGAGATCTCCGAGACGATCATGGAGGTGCAGTCGACCTCGCTCAGCAGCTCGCCGAGCCGCAGCAGGAAGTCGCGGAGCTGCTCGTCGCGCGGGATGCGGTAGCCCAGCGAGGTGATGCTGTCGACGACCAGCCGGCGCACCCCCAGGCTGTGGACGAGGTCGCGGATCGTCCGCAGCAACAGGTCGAGGTCCTCGTTGGAGAGCTCGTCGCGGTCGAAGCCGAGCTTGGCGGTGATCGCCGGCAGGTCGACCAGCACCAGCGAGCCGTCCTGGATCAGCGAGGTCCGGAAGAACTCGAAGGAGGAGACGTTCTGCAGCAGCTTGGCCGTCGCCTCGGTGACCGACAGGAACAGCGAGCGCTCCCCCCGCTCGGCCCCGCGGATCAGGAACTCGAGCGTCAGGGTGGTCTTGCCGGTCCCGACGCTGCCGGCGACCAGGACCATGTTCCCCCGCGGCAGGCCCCCGCCGAGGATGGCGTCCAGCGCCTCGATGCCGGTGAGGCACCGATCGACGCTCGGCATCCCCTCCCCCTCCGCCGGCGTCGGGGCCGGGACCGGCGTCCCGGGGTCGGAGGTGTCCATCGACCGTACGAGCCGGCGCCCCGCTAAAGTCGTTGTGCCGCTCCCGAAG
>JASHYB010000182.1 GCA_030043255.1 Thermoplasmata archaeon
CGGGACGCCCCCGCCGAGATCGTGCTGAACCGCCTGTACGAGCACACCCCGCTGGAGACCAGCTTCGGGGTGATCAACCTCTGCCTGGTCGACGGCCAGCCGAAGGTCCTCGGCCTGCGCGAGCTGTTGCGCCACCACCTCGAGCACCGCCGCGGGACGATCACCCGGCGCTCGACGTTCGACCTGCGCAAGACCGAGGAGCGCCTGCACCTGCTCGAGGGGTTCCTCACCGCGATCGACCACATCGACGAAGTGATCAAGCTGATCCGGCGCTCGCGGGACGCCGCCGCCGCGGAGGCCGGCCTGATGGGCCGGTTCCTGCTGACGAGCGAGCAGGCGAGGGCGATCCTGGACATGCGCCTCGCCCGGCTCACCGCGCTCGAGCGGGAGGCGGTGGAGCAGGAGAAGGCCGAGAAGGAGGCGCTCGCGCGCGAGCTCCGGGAGGTCCTCGCCTCGCCGAAGAAGCTGGACCAGCTGATCGCCGACGAGCTCCACGACCTCAAGGCCCGGTTCGGCGACGCGCGGCGGACGGTGATCGTTCCGGCGTTCACCGAGCGCTCGCTGGAGGACCTGATCCCGGACAGCGACGTCGTCGTCCTCGTCACCCGGGACGGCTACATCAAGCGCCTGCCGCTGGAGCAGTACCGCCGCCAGCGCCGCGGCGGCCGCGGCCTCGTCCAGATGGAGACCAAGGAGGAGGACTTCGTCACCCGGACGTTCGTGACGCGCACGCACGACGACGTGCTGTTCTTCACGAACCTCGGCCGGGTCTACCTGCTCAAGGCCTACGAGCTCCCCGAGGGCAGCCGCCACTCCAAGGGCAAGGCCGTGATCAACCTCCTGCCCCGGCTGAAGGACGGCGAGCAGGTGCGCACGCTGCTGCCGCTGCGCGGTCTCGAGGGGCCGGGCGCGCTGCTGTTCGCCAGCCGCCGGGGCCTGGTCAAGCGCACCGAGCTCAGCCAGTTCCAGAACATCCGCACGAGCGGCATCCAGGCGGTCCTGCTGGAGGAGGGGGACGAGCTGGTCGACGTCGCGCTGGTCACGGACGAGGCGACGGAGATGGTGCTCGCGACCTACTCCGGCCAGCTGGTCCGGTTCCCGGTCGCGGAGGTCCGGGCGATGGGCCGCGCGACGTACGGGGTCATCGGCGTACGCCTCTCCGACGAGAAGGACGACCACGTGGTGGCGATGGCGCCGGTCAGCCCGAAGTTCCCGACGCTGTTGTCGATCACCACCACCGGCTACGGCAAGCGCAGCCCGGTCGACGACTACCGCGAGACCCGCCGCGGCGCGAAGGGGGTCCGGACGATCCGGACCGGCGGACGCAACGGCGGGGTCGTGGCCGTCCTGCCGACGACCGACGCCTCCGAGGTCCTGGTGACGACCGAGCGGGGGATCACGATCCGGGTCCCGGTGCGCGGCATCCGGGTCCAGGCGCGCAACACCCTCGGCGTCCGGGTCATCCGCCTGGACGAGGGGGACACGGTCCGGGACGCGGCGGTGCTCGAGCCGGCGGTCGACGGCGGGAACGACAACGCCGCCGCGCCGGCCTCGCCGCCCGGGGCCGAGCCTCCCGACGCGGAGGACGACGACACACCCGACGCCGAGGAGGCGCCGGAGGAGACCGAGCCGGAGGACGACCCGGACGACGACGAGGACGATGCCGAGGCGCCCCCGGGGTAGGACCGTCCTCGTCTGCCCTCAGTGCGGCTCGCCGAAGATCACGCTGATCGCCGGCTCGATCGTCGGGCAGGTCTACCACTGCGCTGCCTGCGACTACGTCGGCTCGCTCGTCCTGGAGCAGGACCTACCGCCCGAGGCGACGGAGAAGCGGTAATCCCCGCCCCGGCGTCGGCCGGTCGATGGCCCGTTCACGCTCGGCCTGGCGGCGCTGGTACGATGCTTGGGAGGCGCAGCAGGACCGCTTCATCCCGAACCGGGAACGCCGGTTCCGGACGATGCTCGACCTGGTGGAGGCCCAGCTCCCGGCGCGGTTCGTGGCGATCGACCTCGGCTGCGGGCCGGGCGCGCTCTCCGCCCGGCTGCTCCGGAGGTTCCCGCGGGCCGGCTGCGTCGCCGTCGACCAGGACCCGGTCGTCCTGAAGGTCGGCGAGGGGGCCCTCGGCTCGGTCGGAGGGCGTCTGAGCTGGGTGGACGCGAGCCTCGGCTCGCCCGGCTGGACCGACGCCCTTCCCGTCCGAAAGTTCGACGTAGCCCTGAGCACCACCGCCCTCCACTGGCTGTCGCCCACCCGGCTCCGCCGGCTGTACCAGGACCTCGGGCGACTCTTGCGCCGGGGTGGGCTGTTCCTCGACGGGGACAGGATCGCCTGGGCGCCCGAGGAGCCCGAGCTCGCCCGGCTCGCCGAGAAGGTCCGCCAGGTCCGGTTCCCGGGCGCGCAGCGATCCGGCGAGTGGGCCGGTTGGGAGGCCTGGTGGCGCCGGGCGGAGAAGGACCCGGAGCTCGGCCCGCTGTTCCCGATCCGCGAGGCCCGCGGGACCGCCCATCCGAAGCACACCGAGCCGAGCCTCGCCTTCCATGTCCGCGCCCTGCGACGGGGGGGCTTCCGGCGGGCGGAGGTCGTCTGGCGCGACCTGGAGAACGTGATCCTCTGGGCGCGCCGCTAGGCCTATTTCGCCGCTAAGCCATGAAGGGAGTCCAGAGCGATGGCGCAGAGTTCGGCGGCTCCCGAATCTGTGTTCGACGTCGGGACTCTTGCCGACCAGTGCGACAGAGTCAAGAGGAACACGAAGGCAGTTGTTCTGGGTACGGCCATCTTTCTGGTTGGGTTCGGTCTGTTCTTCGTGGTTGTGGATCTGGAGGCGCTTGCGACGGGCTCCTTGACGACCCTTCGGTTTGCAACTCTCCTCCTGGTACTTGCGATCGTCGGTCTGTGCCTCTCGCCGATTCCGGGAGGACTGGCTCGGACGCGAAAGACAGCACGTCGCATCAGAGTTGACGGTTCGGGCTTGGAACTGATCGACCGTTCTGGGGAGACTCTTCGAGTCAAGTGGACGGACCCCGAGCTATCGTTCGAGCTGGCCGACTTCGACCGATTGCCCGACCCGAACTCACCCACTAAGCCCCGCTGCTTCATCCGAGTCAACCGACGGGAGGACACTCTCTCCCGGGAAGCATTTGACCGGCTCCTCGGAGAGGCTAGAACACACGGCTTGACAGTCAGCAGTTCGCGTGGTAGCCGTTGGCTCTACTCCGCGGCGCTCGTGCCCGCAGTGTATCGTGTTCGGGCTTCTAAAGCGTCAATCTCACACGAAACGTAGCCACGGTTAGGAAGTATGAGATGGGACCGGCAATCTGCCGAGGTCCATACACAGTGGCGCTCGCAGAAACCGGGGTAGACCCCGAGCTTCCTCAGGCTGTCCGGGTGGCACTGAGACCCCTACTGGGTGCCGCGCCCCCACCGAGCGTCACCCAGTCGGGCATGGAATCCGAGCTTCTGGGTTGTAGTACCAATCATTGCCGTTGCAATCGGCGTCGTAAGTCTGATCATTGGCATGGATGCGCTGGGATTTGGGGGAGAGTTGAAGCTTCATCTGGATGTCGTCGGCTTCTCTCTTGGCCTGATTGCCGCAACCTTTTCTTCGTACGAAGTAACGTATCCCACCACCAGAGCTGCACTTACCGAAACGAATGAGCTGAGTCAGGCGTATGTAGGCCTTGGATTTGACGTGGGGGGGCGGCGGACGGAGCAGCCCAAATCCTTCTGGATGAGAGCTGCAACGAGGGACCCATGACGTCGCATCATCGCGTGTTCGAAGAGTGTGTCCCCCACGGGACATTGGAACCCAGAGTACGACTCCTCACATCTACGGGTCCGTTATGATGCCCGTAGGCTCGGTCTCCGAATCACTCAGGATCAGATCGTCGTTAGGACTGCCCTACGTTCGCACTCTGCTGCTTCCGTACGCTCTGATGACTCCTGGTTGGTACTTCTTGGTAGTCCTGCTGGGCCCGGTAGACGGTTCGAACTTCACATTGGCAATGGTTCTCCTATCCGTGACTCTCCTAGCAGTGCTGGCCTGGGTGTCGGTCGCCCCAGTAGCTGTGTGGATAAGCGTAGATGAGTACGGCGTCACAGTGCTCGAACGGACGCTTCGAGCAGGTCACCCTAACAGCCGGACGTTGGAGTGGTCACGCATTGGGCCCCGGGTCATCTATGGCCGCCTGGTGGGGACCGTCGCGATTCTGCTCTCTGATCCCCCAGGCGTGCTTGCTCTTACTACTGCCCAAGCGAGGACCATCCTCGAGAGCCCTCACTGCAGGGTCACCAACGTTCCGCCGAAGCTGGCGGCGAAGTTGGGCCACGTCAGGTAACATGCGCCTCAGCATTTCCGGCATCGGTGTGGGGGCACCAGGAGCCGACGTACTTCTGACTGGGGGTGGGGAAACTGACTCCGGATGGCGGACCTGACCATTCGGTGTTCGATGTGCGGGCGGTGAACCGAAAGCTCGACGAAATCAAACGCGGCCGCATCGCAGGCGGATTGGCTGTGATAGCGCTCATGGCAGTGGTCGAGTTGATTGCTCTGGCTCTCTTCGCCCGGAGCTTCTTGCATCAGGACTCTAACGCGGCCCTGTTGCTCGCCACGCTGATTGGCACTACCGCATCTGCGCTCGCCATCATGACCATCAC
>JASHYB010000183.1 GCA_030043255.1 Thermoplasmata archaeon
CCCCAGACCCCGCCGCTGACCCCGACGTCCAGGAAGTCGACGCCGGCCGCGCTCGCCTTCGCGGCGTGGCGCACGGAGTCCTGGTAGTTGGAGTTCCCGCCGTCGACGAGCGTGTCCCCCCGGGCGAGGAGGCCGACCAGCTGGTCGACGTAGGCGTCGGTCGGCGCCCCGGCGGGGATCATCAGCCAGACCGCCCGGGGCGGGGTGAGCTTCGTCACCAGGTCCTCGACGGACGTCGCGGCGACGACCCCGTCCGCGACCGCCGCGGCGACCGTCTCGGCCGTTCGCGCGTAGCCGACGACGCGGTGGCCGGCCTTGGTCAGGCGCGCCGCCATCCCGCCGCCCATTCGCCCCAGGCCCACGATGCCCAGCTCCATGCCTTCCTCCGAGACCGGTGCCCGCTCGGGCGCGCCGGTCCGCGAGGACCGGCGGCGCCGCGCGTCAGGACCGGCGCGCCCAGCCGGCGGGGCGGTAAAAGGTCACGCGGGGCCGGCGGGGGCCTCGGCGGCCGGACCGACCTGGCGGGCGAGCCGACGGAGGCCGGCGTCGGTGCGCGCGCCGAGGTTGACGACCACCACGCGGCGGTGGACCTCCTCGAGCGCCCCGCGGTCCCCGCGGGCCTGGCCCCGCACGATCGCGGCGAACGTCAGCTCGCTCTCGGGGACCGGCACCGCCTCGGCCGGTTCGTCCACGATCTGCAGGAACGCCCCGGTGGGCGGGCCGCCCTTGTGCAGCTGACCGGTGGAGTGCTGGAACCTCGGACCGAAGCCGGTGGTCACGACGACCCCGAGCCGCCGGCGCAGCGCGGAGGCGAGGCGGCTGATCGCCGCCCGCGTCGCGGGCTCCGGCGCGAGGAACGCCTGGACCGCGACGTAGTCGCCGGGCCGCACGCTGGCGAGCCACCGCTCCAGCTCGGCTGACGGGTCACGGCTGACCGGGACGCCGTAGCTCGCCGCCGCGGAGTCCTCCGAGGCCCCCGACCCCATCTCCGCGCGCGCCAGGTCCTTGGCGTGCTCGACGTCCGGCTGGTCGAACGGGTCGACCCCGAGCACCGCGCCGCAGGCCGCGATGGCGAACTCCCAGCGGAAGAACTCGGCCCCCAGCTCGAGCGGCGAGGCGACCTCGAAGCGGAGGACCGGCTCGCCGGCCGCCTCCCGCGACAGCAGCGCCCGCTCGAGCGCCCGGTCGTGCTCGCCCGCCAGGGCGAGCCGCACCAGCACGGCGTCCGAGCCGGACGGGAGCTCGGCCGGCGGGACCGGCTCGGCGACCGGGACCAATCCGCGACCGTGCTTGCCGAGGCTCTCGGCGATCAGCTGCTCGGCCCAGGCCGGGAACGCCCGCAGCGAGCGCGACGGCAGGAAGAGGACCTTGTCGCGCCCGGCCCGGCCGAGCTCGCCGAGCGCGGCGCCGAGCCCGAGCCCCGGGTTTCGCAGCGCCTCCGCCGGGTCGGCGCAGCGGGCGACCATCGCCCGCGCGCTGGCCAGCAGCCCCGGGAGGTCGACGCCGATCAGCGCCGCGGGGAGCAGGCCGAAGACGGTGAGCGCGCTGTACCGACCTCCGACGTCCGGCGGGCTCGCGACGCAGGCGCGGAAGCCGCGGTCGTGGGCGAGCTTCTCCAGGGCGGTCCCGGGGTCGGTGATCGCGACGAACCGGCGCCCCGGCGGGCCGTCCAGGCCGGCGACCTGCTGCCAGAAGTAGCGGAAGAAGACGTTCGGCTCCAGCGTCGTGCCGGACTTGCTGGAGACCAGGAACAGCGTCCGGGCGAGCGGGATCGTGGCGGCGCACGCGGCGACCGCCGTCGGGTGGGTGCTGTCGAGGATCGACAGGCTGGGGAACCCCCGGCCGTGCGGCAGGGTCTCCGCGATCGTCTCGGCGGCCAGGCTCGAGCCGCCCATGCCGAACAGGACCACGTGCTCGAACCCGTCGTCCCGCACCTGCTCGGCGAACGCCTGCCACTCGCCGATCCGGCCCGCGCTCTGCTCGGCGGCCCGCAGCCAGCCGAGGCGGCTGGCGACGTCCGTTGCCGGCGCTTGAGGCCAGAAGCCGGGCTCCTTGCGCCAGTACCGCCCCACCGCGTCGGCGGCCGCCCAGGCCTTGAGCCGCTCGGCGACCGCAGCCTCGGAGCTCCCCAGGCTCCAGCCGGGCGGGTGGAACGCGGACGACGCGCCCTCCGCGGGGCCCGGGGCCGAGGGGCTCGGTCGCGGCGGGCGCGGCATCGCGGCTACCCTGTGCCGGGCGGCGTGCCGCGCGCGGCCTCCAGCGCCAGCGCGACCAGATGATCGACGGAGAAGCCGAGATGCTCGTAGACGACCGGGCCCGGCGCGGAAGCCCCGAACCGGTTCAGCCCGAGGATCCGTCCGTTCGTCCCCGCGTAGCGGTCCCAGCCGAGTGGGCTGGCCGCCTCGACGACGACCGTCGGGACCCCGGGCGGCAGGGTCGCCTGGCGGTAGGGGGCGTCCTGCTCCTCGAAGAGCTCGCGGGACGGCATCGAGACCACCCGGCTGGCGATCCCCTGTCCGGTGAGCCGCTCCCGGGCGGCGAGCGCGAGGTGGACCTCCGAGCCGGTGGCGAGCAGCACGACCGCCGGCCGGGCGCCGTCGGGCGCCTCGGCGAGGACGTAGGCGCCCCGGCGGACCCCGTCGCGCACGGGCCGGGCGCTGAGGTCGAGGACCGGCAGCTTCTGCCGGGTGAGGACCAGGGCGACCGGACCGCTCCGGCCGAGGGCGACGCGCCAGGCCTCCGTCGTCTCGTTCGCGTCGGCGGGGCGGAGCACGGTGAACCCCGGGATCGCCCGGAGGGTGGCGAGCTGCTCGACCGGCTGGTGGGTCGGTCCGTCCTCGCCGAGCGCGATGGAGTCGTGCGTGAAGACCAGCAGGATCGGCAGGTGCATGAGCGCCGCCAGGCGGATCGACGGGCGGGCGTAGTCGGAGAAGATCAGGAAGGTCGAGCCGTACGGCCGGATCCCGCCGTGCAGCGCGAGCCCGTTGAGCATCGCGACCATCGCGTTCTCGCGGACCCCGAAGTGCAGGTTGCGTCCGGTCACCTCCGAGAAGGAGAAGTCGCCGAGCCCCGGCACGAGGGTCTTGGTGGACGGCGCGAGGTCCGCCGAGCCACCCAGGAGGGCCGGCCACTGCTCGGCGACCGCGTCCTGGACCTTCGCCGAGGCGTCCCGCGTCGCCACCGGCTCCGACGGCGCAAATCCCGGGAGCTCCGGCGACCAGCTCGAAGGCGCGGTGCCGGCGAGCAGCCGGTCGAACTCCCGGGCGAGCTCCGGCTCGGCGCGGCGGTACTCCTCGAAGCGCGCCTTCCACTCCTCCTCCTTGGCGCGCCCCCGCCCGAGCGCCCGGCGGAAGTGCGCCTTCGCCTCCTCCGGGACGAGGAACGCCGGCTCCAGTGGCCAGCCGAGCTTGCGCTTGGTCTCCCGCGTCCCCTCGGGCCCCAGCGGCTCGCCGTGCGCCTCCTTCGTGTCCTGCCGCGGGCTGCCGTAGCCGAGGTGGGTCCTCACGCGCAGCAGCCACGGGGCCCCCGGGTGGGTGACCGCCCGGCGGATCGCGGCGTCCAGCGCCTCGATCGAGTTGCCGTCCTCGACGGCGTCGACCTGCCAGCCGTAGGCCCGGAACCGGGCGCCGACGTCCTCCGTGAACGCGAGGCTGGTCGGGCCCTCGAGCGAGACGTGGTTGTCGTCGTAGAGGACGACCAGCGGGCTCACGCCGAGGGTGCCGGCGAACGACGCCGCTTCCGAGGCGAGCCCCTCCATCAGGTCGCCGTCCGAGCAGAGGACGAACGTCGTGTGGTCGACGATCTTGTAGCCGGGCCGGTTGAACCGGCTGGCCAGGTAGCGCTGGGCGAGCGCCATCCCGACCGCGGTGGCGAACCCCTGGCCGAGCGGACCGGTCGTCGCCTCCACCCCCGGCGTCAGGCCGTGCTCCGGATGGCCGGGGGTCCGGCTGCCGTACCGGCGGAACCGCCGGAGCTCGTCGAGCGGGAGGTCGTAGCCGGTGACGTGCAGGAGCGCGTAGAGCAGCGCGGAGCCGTGGCCGGCGGAGAGCACGAAGCGGTCCCGGTCCGGCCAGGCCGGATCGGCCGGGTTGTGCTTGAGGTAGCGGTCCCAGAGCACGTAGGCCATCGGGGCGGCGCCGAGCGGCAGCCCCGGGTGCCCGCTCTTCGCCTCCTCGACCATGTCGACCGCCAGGAAGCGCAGCGTGTTCACCAGCAGGTCGTCCTCCGACGCCATCGGTCAGCCCTCGACCCGTTCGCGCGCGAACGCCGCCGCGCCGACGAGCCCGCTCGACCCGCCGAGCTCCGCGGGCACGATCCTCAGCCCGTCCACGGCGGCCGCCAGGGCCCGGGGCCGGACCGCCCGTTCGACCTCCGGCACCATCGACGGATAGCCCTGCATCACGCCCCCGCCGAGGACGATCGTCGACGGGTTCACGGCGTTCACGATCGAGACCAGCCCGTCGGCGAGGTAGTCGGAGGTCGCGTCGACCAGCTCCCGGGCGAGCGCGTCGCCGGCAAGGTAGGCCCGCTCGACCGTCTCGGAGGTGATCGCGGCGGGTGCTCCGGCGAGCGCGAGGATCGTCTGGCCGCGCCGGCGATCGCCGGCGACCGCCTCCTGCGCGCGCGCGGCGATCGCCCAGCCGCCGACGTAGGCCTCCAGGCAGCCGGTGTTGGTGCAGTGGCACGGGCGGCCGTGGTGCTGGATCGTCATGTGCCCGAACTCGCCGGCGGTCCCGTGGACCCCGTGGTACAGGTGCCCGTCCGCGACGATCCCGCCCCCGACGCCGGTCCCGACGAACAGGCAGACGACGTCGTCGACGCCACGACCGGCGCCGTGGCGCCACTCGGCGTACGTCGCGGCCTGCACGTCGTTCAGGACCTCCACCGGCCGCCCGAGCCGCCCCGCCAGCTCGGTGCGCAGCGGGACGTCGCGCCAGGAGAGGTTCGGAGCGAAGGCCACGCTCCCGTCGCGCCGGACCTGGCCCGGAACCCCGATGCCGAGCGGCCGGTCGGACGGGAGTCGGGTCCCCCAGCGCTGCTCGACCTGTGCGACGATGTCGTTGATGACCTCGCGCGCCGGGCGCGACGCACCGGTCGGGATCCGCTCCTGCTCGAGGATCCGGCCCGCGGCGTCGACCAGCCCCAAGGCGACCTTCGTGCCCCCGAGGTCCACCCCGAGCGACGCCCCGACCCATCGAGCGGGCGCCACCCGGCTGCGGGGGCGAGCGGAGGGTCGCTTGACCGAGACCCGAGCCCGTCCCCGCATCCGTGGAGCCCGGACCGGCGGAAGGAGCCGTGACCCGCCCCGCTCCGGTGCGGCAGCGGAGAACGGGATTTTCGGATAAGGGTTCGTCCGCGGGTCTAGGTGTTTCAGCCTCCCTCCGAACCCGGCTTAAGCGGGGTCAGTGCCTGCCAGGGCTGAGGAGAGCATGGCGGCGAAACCGAAGGCTACCCCAACGAGCGCGCCGACGTTCCTGAGCGTGGCGGTGGTCGTCTCCGACCGCGCGAAGGCGGTCAAGTGGTACACCGAGACCCTCGGACTGGACCACCTGAGCGACATGGAGCACTGGCAGACCGT
>JASHYB010000184.1 GCA_030043255.1 Thermoplasmata archaeon
CGGGCGGACGCGCCTCGCGAGGACCTCTTCCAGGGCCGAGCCGACCACCACGCCGTCCGCTCCGCTGGCGAGCGCGGCGCGCGTCGAGGGAGCGTCGCGGACGCCGAAGCCGATCAGCACCGGCAGCCCCGGCCGCGCACGATGCGCCGCTCGCACGAGCGGCCCGAGCTCGCGGGCCGGCGCCGGCGACCGGGCCCCGGTCGTGCCGTAGCGGGAGACGAGGTAGAGAAACCCGCGCGACCGTCCGGCGATCTCGGCGATGCGGCCCGGCGTCGCCGACGGCGCGGCCAGCAGCACGAGATCGAGGCCCGACCGGCGCGCCGCCGCCGCGAACGGCCCCGCCTCCTCGTACGAAAGGTCCGGCACGATCAGCCCGCTCGCGCCGGCGCGGGCCAGCTCCGCCAGCGACCGCGCGAGGCCGTGCGCCCAGAGCGGGTTGGCGTAGGTCATCACCGCCGTCCGGAGCTCCCGGCTCGCAACACGCAGCTGGCCGAGAAGGTCCGTCCAGTCGGTCCCGTGTTCGAGGGCCCGGCCGTGCGCCGCCTCCAGGGTCGGCCCGTCGGCGATCGGGTCCGAGAACGGGAAGCCGAGCTCGAGGGCGGTCGCTCCCGCCGTGGCGAGCGCCCGAACGGTCGTCGGCAGCCGAGCGCGTCGACCCCGGTCGACCATGAGGTAGGGCACGACCGCCCGGCCGCCGCCGGCGACGCGGGCCCTAAGCGCGCTGCCCAGTCGCCCCACGAACGACCTCCAGGTCCTTGTCGCCCCGGCCCGACAGCGTGACGACGATCCTCTCGCGCGACGGGCGCCGGCGGGCCTCTTGCACCGCCGCGTAGATCGCGTGGGACGGCTCGAGCGCCGGCAGCATCCCCTCGTCGTGGGCGAGCCAACCGAACGCGGCGAGCGCCCCTTCGTCGTGGACCGCGATGTACCGCACGCGTCCAGAGTCCCGCAGGAAGGCGTGCTCCGGCCCGACGCCGGCGTAGTCGAGCCCGGCGGAGATGCTCTCGGTGTCGGCGATCTGTCCGTCGCGGTCCTCGAGGACGTAGGAGTAGGCGCCGTGGAGGATCCCGGGGCGGCCCTTGCTGAGGGACGCTGCCCCGTGCCGGGAGCCCCGCGGCCCGCCGGCCTCGACGCCCAGCAGTTCGGTCCGCGTCCGGAGCAGCGGATGGAACGTCCCGATCGCGTTCGAGCCACCGCCGACGCAGGCGACCGCCAGGTCCGGCTCGCGCCCGAACTCGCGTCGCGCGTCCCGCAGGATCTCCGTGCCGATCACGCTCTGCAGACCGGCGACGATCGTGGGGTACGGGTGGGGCCCGACCGCCGAGCCGAGGAGGTAGTGGGTCGTGCGGACGTTGGCGATCCAGTCCCGGAGCGCCGCGTTGATGGCGTCCTTCAGGGTGCGGCTGCCGCTGGTCACGGGGACCACCTTCGCCCCCAACAGTCGCATCCGCTCGACGTTCGGCCGCTGCCGCGCGACGTCGACCTCACCCATGTAGACCTCCGTCCGCAGCCCGAGGGCCGCCCCGATCATCGCCGTCGCCACGCCGTGCTGGCCGGCCCCGGTCTCCGCGATCAGGCGGGGCTTGCCCATGCGGGCCGCCAGCAGGCCCTGTCCGAGCGCGTTGTTGAACTTGTGGGCGCCGCCGTGCAGGAGGTCCTCGCGCTTCAACCAGATCTCGGCCCCTCCGGCCCGGGCCGTGAGCCGTCGGGCGAAGTACAGCGGCGTCGGTCGGCCGCCGAGCGTCCGGGCGAGGCGGGCGTGCTCCCGACGGAACGCCGGATCGCGCCGGGCCTGGTGCCAGGCCGCTTCCAGCTCGGTCAGCGCGGGGACGAGGGTCTCGGGAACGTACGCACCGCCGTAGGCCCCGTACCGCCTAGCCATGGCCCTGCTCGAACGCCTCCACCGACGCCAGGAACGCCCGCATCTTGCCGACGTCCTTGATGCCCGGCGCCCGCTCGATGCCGGAGGAGACGTCGACCCCCCACGGACGGACGCTCCCCAGCGCCTCGCGGACGTTCTCGGCGGTGAGCCCTCCGGCGAGCACGAGCTTGCGACCCGGGTTCGCGTCGACCAGCCGCGCGCTGACCTCCCAGTCGGCCCGGACCCCGCTCCCCCCGGGGAGCGGCTGGCCGGCGGAGTCCAGATGGATCCGAGGGTACTCCTCCGCCGGCGGGAGCTTCGGCAGACTCCCGTCCGCCGGCGCGGCCCCGACCGGGATGGACGGGACGAGGTGGTGGCGCTCCAGGTACTCGAGGCCTTCCGGGATCGTCCCGTAGACCTGGATCCGGTCGACGCCGACCTCGTCGAACAGCCGACGGATCAGCTCGACCGACGGGTCGACGACCACCGCCCAGGCCTCCGCTTCGCTCGGCAGGCGCTCGATCAGCGCGGCGGCCCGCTCCGGCTCGAGGTTGCGAGGAGAGGCCGGCACGCCGATGACGAACCCGCCCGCCCCGCCCGCGGGTGCCTCGGCCGCTTCCTCCGGCGTCCGGAGGCCGCAGAACTTGACGAACGTCCTCACGAGGACCCTCGGCCCGAGCGACGCAGGCTCTCGAGCAGCCGGCCGGGGTCGGACGCGCGGGCGACCGCCGTGCCGACGAGGATCCCGTCCGCGCCGCTGGACCAGAAGGCGGCCGCTTCCTGCGCGCTGTGGACCCCGCTCAGCCCGAGCAGCGGACGCAGCCCGCGTCGCGCGGCGAGCTGGAGCGCGCCCAGCGCCGTCGGCCGCTCCAGCTCGAGCGACGCGAGGTTGCGGACGTTGATGCCGTACACGTCCGCGGCCACGCCGTCCGTCCGTGATAATTCTGCCGAGTCGTGCGCCTCCAGCAGGACCTCGAGCCCCCGACGGTGCGCCTCCTTCGCCAGCTCCGCGAGCGGGGCCTCCAGGAA
>JASHYB010000185.1 GCA_030043255.1 Thermoplasmata archaeon
CGCCTGCTGCCCGAGGCGATCGACTCGGAGACCGTCGCGCGCCACCTGTACACGGCCGACCTGCCGGACCCGGACCTGATCCTGCGGACCAGCGGGGAGGAGCGCATCTCCAACTTCCTGCTCTGGCAGTCCGCCTACAGCGAGCTGTACTTCTCGGACGTGCTGTGGCCCGGGCTCACCCGCCTCGAGTTCCTGCGCGCGATCCGGACCTTCCAGTTGCGACGTCGGCGGTACGGCGGCTGACGGACGGGGAGACCGAACCCTGCACGGTCGCTGACGCGTCCCGGCTCTATCGCGCGCGGACCGACCGAGGGGGAGACGGACGACCCGGACCGTGGGGCGGGCGCCCGCGAGCCGACCCGACCGGGGCGATGTTCGTCCCGTCGACCTCGTGAGGGGACCCCCGGCCGAGCAGCAGCAGCGCGTTGGCGAGCTCCGAGCCGAAGAGGCGCAGGAAGCGCCCCACGCCGTCCTGACCCCCGGCCGCGAGCGCCCAGAGCACGGGCCGCCCGAGCCCAACGGCGCGGGCCCCGAGCCCTAGCGCAACCAGCGCGTCACTCCCGCGGCGCACCCCCCCGTCCAGGTACACCTCCGCTGAGCTGCCGACGGCGCGAACCACCTCCGGCAAGGCGTCCAGGGAGGCGGGCGCCCGGTCGAGCTGTCGACCTCCGTGGTTGGAGACGTAGACCGCGCGAACGCCGGACTCGACCGCCCTTCGCGCGTCCTCGGCGGTCAGGATCCCCTTCGCCACGACCGGTAGCTGCGTCGCGGCGACGATCCGGCGCACCGCCTGCCAGGAGACATCGCCTCCGCGAGGAGCGTACGGTCCCCCGTGCCACTCCGGCCCACGAGGGGGGGAGGCCGCCCCCGGCCCGTTTCCGACCGGGGGGCTCGAGCGGATCGCGAAGCCGCTACGGGCCTGTCGGTCCCGCGACCCGAGCACCGGAGCGTCGAGCGTCACCACAACGGCGCCGTAGCCGGCGGCCTCGGCCCGACGCACCAGCGCCAGGGAATCCTTCCACCGCCGCTGGAAGTAGAGCTGGAACCATCGAGGATGCCGGCCGCTGGCCAACGCGATCGTCTCCAGCGAGTCCGATGATAACGTGCTGTAGACCCCCAAGAGGCCCAGGGCGCCGGTCGACGCGGCGGTGGCGCGTTCCCCTCCCGGATGGATCTCCCCGTGATAGGCCGTCGGCGCGACGAAGAACGGCGCTCGGACCGTCGTACCGAGCAGCGTCGTCGACAGGTCGACCTCTCGCACGCCCGCACCGACGCGGGGTCGGAGTACCCACCGCGAGAAGGCCGCCTCGTTCTCGGCGAGCGTCCGCTCCTCACCCGCACCGCCCGCGACGTATCCCCAGACGGCCCCGGACAGACGGCGGCGGGCCGCTGCTTCGAGGCCGTCTAGGCCGCTGAATGTCGCGCTGCCCTTCCCGGGACGAGCCATCGATCGCTTGCCGTCCTTCGGCGCCCGACGTCCGAGCAACGTGCGTGGGCCGCCGAGGCGCCCACCACGGTCCGGAGGCTCCTTATACGTCGGCAGCCCTTCAATCTACGGCTGTGGGGTCAGCCCCAGGCGCCCGTGCCCCGGACGCCTGTAACCGCAGCGCATCTGCCAATGACCCCTGGGAGCAAACCATGCCCAGGGAGATGCCGAGGGAGGCAGATTTTAGGACGCGGACGGAGGATCGAGCGTCGGGGGTAGCGAGGATGGCGGCCGCGCCGATGCCCCGCCGGGCACTGGAACTGAGCGACGACCTGCGTACGGCGCTCCTCCCGTGGATCGACCTGGACGAGGTCGGCCCGGAAGGCTTGCGAAGCTGGCTGCTGTCCATCCTCGCCTTGATCCCACGAACCCGCCGCGGAGACCATGTGATCGACCGGGACAGCTCCGGCGGTACGTCCGAGGAACGGGTCTCCGCCCTCGCTCACGCGCTGGCGGACTGCGCAGGGGACCGCGCGGTCAAGAACTTCCAAGCGGCGGAGTACTTCCGGGAGAATCGGGTGCTGGCAGTGAGGATCAAGGCGCTGGAGGCCATCATTCGCACCGGTATCGGGACCGGCAAGCTCGCGCCGGTACAGCTCGACGATCCGGAGGCCGAAGTGGCCGCGCACCGCTACCTCCCGCCCGAACACGGCGGACACGCTTGAGGGCCCCGGAACGTCCCGGCGCCTCCTCGACGCCCCCGGGTCCGGCGCCACTGTACCTGCACCGGCTGGTCGTGGGGTTCGACGGCTCGGCCCCCTCGGTGCGCGCGGCTCGGATGGGTATCGCCCTCGCGCGCAGCGGGAAGGGCCACCTCTGGTTCGTCTTCGCGCAGCAGGCGGATCCCCGCCTAGCGGAGCCGCGGACCGAGGAGGAGGTTAGTACGCCGGTGCGCGCCACGCAGAAGGCGATGGAGGCCTTGGTCCGCGAGGCGCGCGACGCCGGCGTCGTCGCCGAGGCCGTGGTGCGGGAAGGCGACGCGGCCGGCGCGATCCTCCGGGCCGCCCGAGAGCTCGATGCGGGTATGGTGCTCGTGGGGACGAGGGGCCTGGGCGGTGCCGCGCGGGTGTTTCTCGGGTCGGTGTCCTCTCGGGTGGTCTCGGAGGGGGCCGTGCCGGTGGTCGTCGTTCCGTAGGCGGGCCGTGTGGTCGATAAGACCGGGCCGGATCGTCCGGGACCCGACGGCACCGAAGTCCCGCGGAACGTCTGGGCCGTCGCGATCACCAGCCTGTTCTCGGACTGGAGCTACGAAATGCTCCTGCCGGTTCTCCTGTTCTTCCTGGTCTATGTTCTGGGCGCCTCGGTCGTTGAAGTAGCGCTGGTCGAAGGGCTCGCGGTCCTCTGCCAGGCCGTCGTCCAGCCGTTCTCCGCCCGTTGGGTACGTACGGCCCGCTCGCGCAAGCGAGGTGGCGCCGCCGGTTACGCGGTCACCACCGCGGCCCACGGCGCGCTCGCGCTGGCGACGTCCTGGCCGGCCGTGCTGGGACTGCGGGTCGTCGCCTGGACGGGTCGAGGTTGGAGGCAGCCGATCAAGAAGACGATCGTCGCGAGCGCGGTGGACCGCGCGCGTCGGGGGTTCGTCCTTGGGCTCGAACAGGCCTTCGACTCCCTCGGGGCCGTGCTGGGGACCGCGGTCGCGGTCGGCCTCATCCTCCACCAGGGCCTTGCCGGATCGTCACGGAGCATCTTCGCGCTCAGCGTCGTCCCGGGGTTGATCGCGGTGCTGGTCTTTTCGGTCGGGGTCCGGGAACGGCCCACGGTGCCGCCGGGTTCGGAGGTTCCGGCACGGCCCACGCCGCTGTCGGCCTTTCCGAGCCGTTTCCGCTGGTTTCTGCTCGCGTCGACGCTCTTCGGTCTTGGCTTCTTCAACATCCTTCTCGCCGTGCTCAATATCGGCGAGTCGGTCCAGCTCGCCAACCCCCTCGGCGGTGGGCTGAATCGATCGGGCGCGGTGGTTTTCGCGCTCGTCGTCTACCTGCTGTACAACCTCGTCTACGCGGGGGCCAGCGTGCCGGCGGGACGGCTGTCCGACCGTCGGCCGACCGTGGCCTTGCTCGCGGTCAGCTACCTGCTGTTCCTGCCGGTCGACCTCTTGCTGATCGCCACCGCCGGGGTCACGGGAGCGATCGCCCTCATGATCGCCGCCGGTCTGCAGATCGCGCTGCTGGATGTCGTCGAATCCGCGTGGATCGCTCGCGCCGTTCCTGAGCAGGCCACGGCGGCGGCGTACGGATGGTTCGGCGGGCTGCGAGGAACCGCGTCGTTGGTGGGCTCGGTGGTCGTCGGCGCTGCCTGGCAGTACGTCTCGGCCTCGACCGCCTTCGCGATCTCGGCCGGGTTCGTGGTCGCGGCCTGCGCGGTCCTGTTGGTCGCAGTGCCTCGATCCGGGGCGACGACGCCCGGCCGGGCCTAGCCACCCTTCGAGCGAACCGCGTGGAGGCGCTGGTCCCGTCGGGGCCTCTCAGCTCTCGGCCCCCGTCGCAACCGGAAGCCCCCCGAGCCGACCGTCACCCGGCTGATCGAGCCGGTCGGTACCTCTCCTCGCCAGAGCTCCGCGCCGGATCGACCGAGCGCACGAGCGAGCACCAGCCGTATGGGAAGGTCGTGCGTGACCACCGCGAACGACCGGCCGGCATGCCGTGCCGCGAGGTGCTCCAGCCCGCGTTCCACGCGCTCCCGCAGCTCGCCGACGGCTTCTCCGCCGGGAAGGCGGACGCTTTCCGGGTCGACCCGGAATCGGCGATAGAGCCCGGGGCTACTTCGGGCGACCTCCTCCGGCCGGCGGCCCGTCCATCGCCCGTAGTCGAGATCGAGGAACGCGGGGTCGGAGCGGACCTTAAGTCGGTGCGGACGCGCGATGGCCCTGGCGGTCTGCCGAGCGCGCGACAGCGGGCTCGCGTAGACCGCGACGAGCTCCACCCGGCGGAGGCGGAAGGCGGCACGGCGGGCTTCGTCGACCCCGACCGCATCGAGTCGGGGGTCGTCGCGTCCCCGAAAGCGGCCCTCAGCGTTGAGCCGCGTTCGGCCGTGCCGAACGAGATACAGGCGCGCCTCGCCCCGACCCGTCGGCGCCCGACGGGACCGTCGCCGGGACCGCCCGGGCGGGGTTCCCGCGGCTCGGTCCGCGATCCGCACGTTCTTCACCGGCGTCACCGTCAGCGACGGCCGAGGCTCTCCTCGATCCGGATGAGCTCGTTGAGCTTCGCCAGGCGTTCGCCGCCCACGGCGCCGGACTTCAGGCCGTAGCTCCCGAAAGCGACCGCGAGATGGGCGATGGTGTCGTCGGTCGTTTCCCCGCTGCGGTGCGAAACGATCGTGGCGTAGCCGGCCCGATGCGCGAGGTCGACGGCGGCGCGCGTGTCGGTGAGGGTCCCGATCTGGTTCGGTTTGATGAGGACCGCGTTCGCGGCCCCGCACTCGATGCCCTGGCGAATGCGGGTGACGTTCGTGACGAAGATGTCGTCGCCGACCACCTTGCATCGGGAGCCCAGCGACCGCGTAAGGGTGGCGAAGTTTTCGAAGTCCTCCTCTTGTAGCGGGTCTTCGACCATCACGACCCCGTAGTCCCGGACGAGCCTTTCGATGAGGGTGACCTGTTCGGACGGAGAGAGCGACCGGTCGCGAAACCGGTAGCGACCGTCACGGTAGAACTCCGAAGCCGCGGGGTCAAGCGCCGGGCGTACCGGAAAGCCGACCTCACGCTCGACCTCCTCGCAGATGCCGGCCAGCAGGCGGAGGGCGTCCTCGTCGTCCAGCGCCGCGACCCACGCGCCTTCGTCGCCTCGCCCCAGCGGCCGTTCGGGGAAGCGCAAGGCGAGAGCCTCGCCAACACGCCGGTGGACCCGAACGTTCGCCATCACGTTGCGCTCGGCACGGGGACCCTGGGACACCACCAGGAACTCCTGGAACGTCGTGCCGCCCCGCGCGTGCCGGCCCCCTCCGATGACGTTGCCGAACGGCACCGGCAGGGTCGCCGCACCGGGCCCCCCCAGGTACCGAAACAGCGGGAGCTGGGCTGCCGCCGCGGCCAGCCGGGCGCTCGCGAGCGAGACGGCGGTCGCAAGGTTACCGCCCATCCGCGAGAAGTTCGGCGTGCCGTCCAGGTCGTGGAGCTCCTGATCCAACCCCGCCTGATCCCGGGCGTCCCGGCCGGTCAGGCGTCGGGCAACCTCCTCGTGGAAGACCCGTAGCGACTCCTCGAGCCCGCCGTGCGGGAACGACTGGGCCTCATGGGCACCGGTGCTGGCCCCGCTGGCCGATGCCGCTCGACCCAGGTAGGCGCCCGAGCGAAGGTCGACCTCGACGGTCCCGTTGCCCCGGCTGTCCAGGATCTGGCGGGCGCGAGCGGACTCGATCAGCGTCACGGTCGACGACGACGAAAGGCGTCCGCGCTCTTGAGAGCCCCGTCGTCCCCCGGGCCCCGACGCTCCCCCGCGGGGTAGCCTGACGGCCCCGCGGGGGCCGAGGGCGGGGCGCCGTTCGGGCCGGCGCCCCCCGCTGGGACGAAACGGCTATCTGGACCGAACTCCCCTCGTCGGCTGGCGATGGGGCCCGCCGGAAGTTCCGCGCGGCGGATGATGGCTCCTACTATGGGAACCGATGTCAGCCCCGTTCGTCACCCCAGCGCCCGGGCCCCGGCTCGACGCCCTCGGCGAGCTTGAGCAGCTTTCTCTTGCCGCCGGCCAGCCGGAGCTGTCCGCCGAGATCCGTCGTGTCGGGGCCGGCCTGGGCCGGCGCGAACTGACCGTAGCGGTCCTGGGTCAGTTCAAGCGCGGGAAGTCCTCGCTGCTGAACGCGCTCGCCGGGTGCCCCGCCCTGCCCACGGGCGTACTCCCTACGACGGCGGTGGCGACCTATGTCGTACGCGGCCCGAGGGGCCTGCGGGTCGTGGGCGCCGACGGCGGAGCGATCGACGCACCGCTGACGAGCGTCGCCCGCTACGTCTCCGAAAAGGAGAACCCGGGGAACATGCTGGGGGTCAGCCGCGTCGAGGTTTCGGTGCCGATGCCGGAGTGGGCGACCGGCGTCACCTTCGTCGACAGTCCGGGGGTAGGGTCGGCCAACGACGCCAACACGGCGGCCGCACGACGCCTCCTACCCGAGGTCGACGCGGCCCTGTTCGTCCTGTCGCCGGATCCGCCCATCACGGCCGACGAGCTCGCCTTCTTGGGGGAGGCGAAGCGCCACGCGGCCAAGTTCTTCTTCGTGGTGAACAAGATCGACCTGCTGGCCGACGGGCAACGAGAGGAGCTGCTGGACTACCTCGCGCGGCTGCTGCGCGAGCGCTGCGGTTTTGGGGAGGTCCGACTCTATCGGACTTCCGCTCGAAACGCGGCGCGGCTCGCGGGGGAAGAGCTGCCGTCCGACGGCTCCGATCTCCGCGAACTTGCCCACGACCTGCGCGAGTTCCTCGGGGCGCGACGGGACGACGCGCTCGGGCAGGTGACTCGGGCGCGCACCGTCCGGTTCGCCCTGCGGCTCCGCGCCCAGATCGAGCTGGCGGAGCGCGCCGCTCGGCTCTCGCAGGAGGAACGTCGACGGCGCCTGGGAGCGGTCGAGGCCCGCGCGGCGGAGCTCCGCAGGGAGCACCGCGCCTTCCGGGCACTGCTCGAACAGGACGTCGACGCCCTGATCGCGGAGCTCCCGGAGCGCATCGACGGCTCGTGGCGACCGATGGGACCGCCGATCGTCGAAGCGCTGAACGAGCGGCTCGACTCCCTGGACGCGTGGACCGCGGGAGGGTTGTCGGCAGCGTTCGACCGGGAGTTCCGCGAGGCCGTTCGGCCGGCCGTGAGCCGCATGCGGCTCACGGTGGCGAGCCAGGCTGCGACCGACCTGCAGAAGCTGACACGCCGCTTGGGCGAGCGGTTGCAGGGGTGGTCCGACCAGCTCCGGAGCGTCGTGCGCGACGAGTTCGGGGTCGACCTGCCACCGCTACCGGTGGAGGCGGAACCGCTGGGCGCGAGCCGATCGTCGGACCGGATCGACCCCCTCTCCGAGGGATCGCTCGTCGCGCAGACGATCATGATCCTGCCGGCCGGCGCCCTGCGTCGTCGGCTGAGAGGTCGCCTGGCCGAAACGGTCGAAGCCGAGCTGGACGCTCAGGGCGGCCGGCTGCGCAGCGACCTCGCCGGGAGCCTGACGCAGGCGTGGCACCAAACGCGGGACCGACTCGACCGGCAGCTGTCCCGGGACCTGGCCCTGGTTGAGGAGGCGCTGCGGGGGGGCCGTACGGCCGAGTCGGCCCTCCTCGCCGGATCCGAGCCGTGGCAGGAGCGGATGCAAGGGGTCCTGGTTCGCACCGGCGAGATCGCCCGTGCCGCAGGGGCAGAGGCTGGCCCGTGACCGCCCTCGCGGATCGTGCGCCCCCGGAGTCCGACGGCCCGGTCCCGGCCCTGGCGGGGGGCGCGGTCCATCTCGCGCCATCGCAGCGGGCGGTCGCCCGGGTGCTCGGACGGCTGCTGGACGATCTCCCGAGCCGGGAGACTCGGCCGGAGCTCGGCTCTCCTCGGCTCCGCGTGCTCGATCTGCGGTTGCGGCTCCTCCGTGCGCACGTCTTCGAGGACCCCGGCCCGCTCCTGCGGCGCCTGAAGCGCCGAGGACTCCTGCGCGAGCGGCGGGGACCGCCGGGTGACCGGGCGTTCGACCTCCCGTACCCGGACGTTCTGCGGCAGTTCCTCGGCGCCACGGAGGCCCGGGCCCAGGCCGCCCTGCCGGTCCCGGGAGCGGCGGAGCTCGACGAGGAATCGACCGTCCGCGCCTTGGACACGGAGTTTCGCCATCGTCTTCGCGAAGTGCTCGAGGGCCGGCTGCCCCAGACCCTGGAGTTCGGCGCGTCGTTCAACGTCCAACGGCTTTCGGAGTACCTGCGTCAGCTCTTCGGCGAAGCGCTGTATCGGGATGCCCTCGTGGCCCTCCTCCAGCAGTACGCGCTCGCGGACGTCCCGCTGCTCGCGCCCAACGGACGGGTCACCGGGACCACCGGTTTCCACCTGGCCCTCTTCGGGCCCCCGGGGACCGGCAAGACCTTCTCCATCGACGATCTCGTGCGCGGCAACCCCCGCTCGGGGGTCCCGGCGCACGGCCTGCCCGGACGCAACCGCTACTGCGGGGGGATCACGCCGGCGCAGTTCCTGCGCGTCGGGGCCTCCTACGCCGATCGCACGTTCAACTTCATCGTCCCGGAGTTCAACGACTGGTTCCGCTATCGGGGGATGGTCGAGCCTCTCAAGCTCGTGATGGAGCAGCGGGAGGTGAAATGGGAGACGACCTTCGGCACCATCGGCCCGTACACCTTCCGCTCGTTCTTCTCGGTGAACTACAACACGCGGGCCGGGGGAAGCGGGGACTACTGGGCGTCGATCGCCGACCCGAACTTCGCCGCCCTGGAGGATCGGATGCTGCTGCGGTTCCAGCCGATGACCCCGGACCGATTCCGGGCCGTCGAAACGAGCGCGGAGCGCCTGGAGCTGGGCGAGATCGACTTCACGCTCGCCGAGTCGATCCGCGACCACCTGACCCTGGTCCACGGCCTCGAGACCGGCGCAGCCCGCGTCCCGGGCTGGTCCGGGACCAGACCGGTGACGTTGCAGCGCGGCCTGTACGATCGGCTTCGACAGGTCTCCGACCGGGCCCTCGAGCAGGACCGCGAACCGAGGTATTCTCCCCGGCTACGTTCGCGGGCGGTGCGGCTGGCGGCCGCGGCCCGTCTGGTCGGGGCGCTGCAGGGTCCCCCGGAGGCCGCGCTGACGGTCTCTCCGGCGGAGGTGGACCTCGCCGCGGAGATCTACGAGGCGGAGATCGCCGCTCGCAGCGGACCGACCGGGCGGAGTTCCTCCGGGGCCCTTCGGCCCACGGCCGACGGCCAGCCGAGCCTTCGGTCCGCGAACCGGGCGAACGGTACGAGGGGGGATGAGCCCTGAGCCGGACGCCTGCCCCTTCGGTCCTCGGTAGGGCGGCCGACGCGACCTCGAACCACCTCGAGGCCGACGCGATATTCGGGGACCTGAATCTCGACCAGCTCGAAGCCTGGGCCCTGCGCGATCGCGAGGCGTACGACCTGGCGCCGCTCTTCCGGGAGCCCGTGTCCGACGTGGGGACCCTGGGCTACCGTCAGGAGGTCTGCCGCGACCTCGAGACCCCCCCGGTGCGCGCCGTCGTCGATGCGTTCGCGACGTCGATGAACACGATGCACACCAAGCTCGCCCGGGCCGAGCGGCTGTCGTTCCCCTACCAGAAGGCGATGTGGTACCGCGCCGGGGTCGAACTGTACTGCGGGGCCGTGGAGAAGCTGGCCCGGGACCTGGGGGACGTCCCGATCGCGTCGACCGGGCTGCGGGAGCTGGGGGCGTACCTCCGCGAGTACGCCGGTTCGGCCGAGTTTCGTGCGCTCAGCGACGAGGTCCGGTCGCTCGGGCGGGAGCTCGAGGGGATCTCCTACACGCTGGCCATCCACGCCAGTCGCATCGCGGTTCATCTGTACGAGGGCGAGGTTGACTACTCGACCGAGGTCGCGGCGACCTTCGAGCGTTTTCGCCAGGCCGGCTCCAAGACCTACGACTTCCGGATCCATGAGCTGGCCGAGCTGAACCACGTCGAGGAAGCGATCTTCGAGCAGCTCGTGCAGCTCCGGCCGGAACCGTTCGCCCGCCTTCGGGTTCTCGCCTCGCGCGGCGCCGCCGCCTTCGAGCCCGCGGTGCTGCAGTTCGAACGCGAGGTCCAGTTCTACCTGGCCTACCTCGACCTGGTCGCACCGCTCCGAGCCGGGGGCCTCGGGTTCTGCTACCCGAGCCTCGACCAACCGCCCCGGCAGATCGACGTCCTCGACTCGTTCGACGTGGTCCTGGCGCTGGAGCTCCAGCGTACGAAGGGCTCGGTCGTGACCAACGATCTGCGCCTCTCGGACGGAGAACGCATCTTCGTCGTGACCGGCCCGAACCAGGGCGGCAAGACGACCTACGCGCGCACGCTGGGCCAACTGGGCTACGTCGCACGGCTCGGGCTGCCCGTGCCGGGGCGGCGGGCCCGGCTCCCGGTCTGCGACCGGGTGTTCACCCTCTTCGAGCGGGGGGAGCATCCGGAAGATCTTCGGGGCAAACTGGAAGAGGAGCTCACGCGGGCGCGGGCGATGCTCGACGGGGCGTCCGGCCGCAGCCTGCTCGTCTTCAACGAGAGCTTTTCCAGCACGTCGCTGCGCGATGCGACCGCGCTGGGGCGCCGGGTGCTCGACGAGATTCTCGCCCGGGGGGCGATCGCGGTGTACGTGACGTTCGTCGACGAGCTCTCGCGACGGGATCCTGCGATCGTCAGCGTCGTCAGCACGGTCCTGCCCGAGGATCCGACCCGCAGGACCTTTCGGGTCGTGCGCGCACGGGCCGACGGTCGCGCGTTCGCCACCGCGCTCGCCCAGAAGTATGGCCTGACCTATGAGCAGGTCCGGCGGAGCTGCGCTCCGTGAGGGCCTACCTGCTCTTCCCGGACCGGGACCCGCCGGTGGAGACCCCGTCCGGCCCCCGCATCGAGGAGTTGCGCCGGGACCTCGACCTTCCGCCGGTCCTGGACGCGTTCGCGGCCGGGGACGAAGCGATCCGCACGTCGGTCGAGCGGCTGCTGCTGACGCTCCTGGACGACGCGCGGCTCGTCCGCTACCGGCAAGAGGCCGTCGCGGACTGCCTCGCCGAGCCGGACACCGTTCGCGAGCTCTACCGGATCGTCGGCGACGCGCTGGAGGCCGAGCGGCGCGCCTGGGGCTGGCTGGAGCGCTCCGCCTCGACGGTGCTGTATCGGTCGCTCCGGGTGATGGCCGGACTGCTCGACGCCCTGCGGACGATGCGCCGGATCGCCGACGGTCCCGGCAGGAGGTTCCGCTCGCGGGCGTTCACGGGGCTCTTCGAGCGGCTGCGGACCGAGCTGGACGACCGCTTCTTCGACGAGGCGGCCGGCCATCTGAAGCGCTTGCATGACGAGGATCGCCGGCTGCTCAGCGCCCGGCTCGGAGCCGAGGGCCGGGGGGTCGACTGGACCCTGCGGACCCCGCGGGCCCATCCGGTGCCGCTCTGGCGTCGGTGGGTCCCCGCGCGTCGGGACCGCCACACCGTGATCATCGCCGACCAGGACGAGACCGGTCACCGTATCCTCGGCGAGATCGTCGATCGAGGGATGGGAACGGCCGCCGTGGCGCTGGGCCGATCGACCGACCATCTGGTCCAGTTCCTGCGGGCGCTCAAGGGCGAGCTCGCGTTCTACGTCGGAACGCTGAACCTTCACGACCGCCTGATCGCCTCCGGGAATCCCGTCGCGTTCCCGGAGGTCGCCTCCACCGGAGGACCCTCGTGCGTGGCCCAGGGGCTCTACGACGTCGGGCTCGCCCTGCGGTTGGCACGTCCGTTGGTCCTCAACGACCTGGACGCGGGCGGCAAGCGGTTCGTCGCGCTGACGGGGGCCAACCAGGGGGGGAAGTCGACGCTGCTGCGTGCGGTAGGGCTGGCTCAGCTGCTCGCGCAGTCCGGATGCTTTGTGGGAGCACGATCGTACACGACCGGCCTGGCATCGGGGGTCTTCGCCCACTTCCGCCGCGAAGAGGACGCCGCGATGAAGCTCGGCAAGCTGGAGGAAGAGCTCAGCCGGTTCTCCGCCATCGTCCAAGCGGTGCGCGCCGGCGGCCTCGTCCTGTGCAACGAGTCGCTGAACTCGACGAACGAGCGGGACGGCTCGGAGATCGCCACGCAGATCGTCGGGGGGCTCGTCGACGGCGGGGTCGTGGTCGTCTACGTCACCTTCCTGTTCGAGTTCGCCGACGGCTGGCGCCGGGACCGTCCGGAAGGTAGCCTGTTCCTTCGGGTCGAGCGCCTAGCCGACGGTACGCGGACCTTTCGGCTGGCTCCGGGTCCGCCCCTGCCGACCAGCTTCGGCGAGGACCTCGGCCGTAGGATCCTGGGGCCGTCGCCGGCGCTCGAGCCGCCCGCGCCTATCGCGGGCTGAGGGGAGCCGGAGGTGTCGCTTCCCAGCTCCCCGGGCTCGACGGGGGTCCCCCGGTCGCCGGGCCCTCCTCGCGGTCCGGCGGATCGTGCGGCGCTGTGGCGCTCCCGCGGGATCCGGAGGCCCCGCTGCGCCCTTATCGACCCGAGGAGGTGTCCGGCCTCGTGAGCGCGGAGCCGGGACCGCGGCGACCGGTGCGCGGGGGCCCCCCCGACGACGGAGAGGACGACCGCGTTCGCTTGCTCGCGGCGGTCGCGATCCTGCGCGACGGCGCGGTCCTGATGATCCGGGAGGAGGATCAGCCCCATCACCACGAGTGGGTGTTCCCCCAAGGCTATCCGCACCCTCGCGAGACGCTGGCCCAGGCGTGCCGCCGGGAAGCGTTCGAAGAGGTCGGCATCGATGTCGAGATCCACGGGCTCCTCGGCATCCATGAGGAATTCGAGGGGGCTCGCCCCGCCACGCGCTGGACGACGGTCTGTTTCCTGGGCCGGCCGGTCAACACGACGGTCCCGGTAGCGTCCCGGGAGGCGATCGACTCGGCCTGGGTCGACCTCGGCCGACCTGAAGCCAGCTCGCTGCCCGGTCTCGCCCCCTGGCTGGTGCTGCTGCGTCAGGCGCTCCGTCGCTAGTCCTGCGTCGCGCACGCGGACAACCGGGGTCGCGGTCGGAGGGCCGCCGCGGCCCTCGTGCCGGGTCCCTCGCGTCCTGAGGTCAGCCCGCCGCCGCCGCGACGTAGATGACGACCGCCACCACCACGATCAGGATGTACGCCAGGTAGCGCCCGAGCCGGCCCGGCATGATCCAGTGCTTGAGGAGCGCGGCCAGCCCCTCGCCCGCGCGGACCAGGTCATCGTAAAACAGCTTGAAGATGTCCAACACCTCGAGGTCGACGCTGTAAGGCACAGGGGTGGCCAACCCGGCCTCGCTCACGGAACCGGCGCTGGATCGGATCTCGCGCGTGCCCAGGATCGTGGCCATCATGATGCGCAGGCCGGTGCTGTAGCCGAACGACGTGTAGAGCTCACCGGGCTGTCCAGCGGGGCTCCCCGCCATCCACACGGCCGCCCGACGCGCGGGCCGCGAGGAAGGGCGACCGAGCAGATAGTAGCCCAGACCCACCAGCGCCCCGAGCCCGATCGTGATCGGGATCATCGGGGGCGAGAGGATCCCGAACGGGGAACCGGACAGGATCGACCAGCCGGTGGGAACGGCCAGCAGTTGCCCCACCGGCGCCGCGGCCGGCGAACCGACGAACGCCGACACGGTCGGGGCGAGGAACCGCAGCACCCACGGGGCACCGACACCGAGTCCCAGCACCACCGCCCCGACCGCCCCGATCGGCAGCGCGAGACCACGAGACCGCCGGGGGGCCGCAGACGAGGCCGGGCTCCACAGGAGCGTGAACCCCAGGAACTTGACCATCGCGATCACGATGAGGCCCGCCCCCAGGGCGACGGCCGCCCCGGAGATCAGCCCGAGGAACTGGACCCAGGCCGGGACGAACTGGTACGACTGGAACAGCGACTCCAGCACCATCCACTCGCTCACGAATCCGGCGAGCGGCGGCGCCGCAGCCAGGCTGAGCGTGGCTGCGACGGTGCCCGCGAAGGCCGCTCGGTCGCCGCGTTTGACCCCCCCGGCGACGGAGGTGAGGTCGAACGTACCGGTGGCGTGCTCGGTCCAGCCGGCCGAGAGGAACAGGACGGTCTTCGCGACGGCGTGCGCCAGCGCCTGGTAGAACGCCGCGAACAGCGCGAAGACGTACAGTTCGGTGAGCCCCTCCGCCCGCGCGAGCAGCGCGACGCCCAGGGCGACCAGCACCAGGCCGTTGTTCTCGATCGTGCTGTACGCCGGCAGCCCCTTGGTGTGCTCGCTCACGGCCGCGAACAGCGACCCCAACAGGACGGAGACCGCCCCGATGCCGAGGGTCACCGCCCCCCACCACAGCGGCGGATAGCCGAGGAGGCTGAGGACCCGGAACAACCCGTACGCTCCGGCCAGCGTCAGGGTCGAGCTGAGCACCGCGGAAGCGTTGGACGGGGCGGAGGAGTGCGCGATCGGCAGCCACTCGCTCATGTGGAACGGGGCGACCCCCATCTTCAGCGCGAAGCCGAGCAGCGCGGCGACGAACACCAGCGTCGACAGCGTCCCCGGGACCAGGTACGGCACCTCGGCGAAGGTGCCGGTGCCCAGCCGGAGCCCGGCGACGGCGAGCACGACGAACAGCGTGCTCGCTTCGCCGAAGGCGAGGAACACGAACGCGGCGGAGAAGACCCGGTCCCGGCGGCCTCGCGCCTGCAGGATCATGCCGTACGAGGCGACGGTCATCGTCTCCCAGCCGATCAGGAACAGCAGGAGGCTGGAGGAGGAGACCAGCAACGCGATCGAGCCCAGCGTGAGGGCAAAGCACACGGCGAGGAGCGACGGCCGGCGCTCGTCGTAGGCGATCGAGTAGATCGACGTGGCGACCCAGACCAGGGACGCGGCGAACGCGAAGAACCCGGAGAGCCCGTTGAGCGTCAGCCCCTCGGGATCTCCCAGCGGCCCGGACCATACCGGACCGTGAATGGTCCCGCCCACGAGCGTCTCGACCGAGGCGGCCAGGAGCAGGACGGCGGCCGCCGCGGAGGTCCCGTAGCCGAGCTTCGGGCGCCAGGCCGCCAGCGGCGCGGCGAGGAAGAGGCCGGCGACGGCCGCGGTCAGGATGCCGCCCCAGAGTTCCACGGCCGGCTCACTCCTCCCGACGGGCGCGCCCGGCGACCCTGAGGACGGCGTCGAGGATCTGGACGGGGGTGGGAGGGCAGCCGGGGACGAACCGATCGACCGGCAGGATGTCGCCCAACGATGGACGGAGACCGGGATTCCCGCGGAAGGCGCCGCCGCTGCAGGGGCAGACGCCCACGGCGACCACCGCCTTCGGGAACGGCATCGCGTCGTACGCCCGCCGGGCGGGCTCGACCATCGCGTCGGTCGGCACGCCGACCACCAGCAGCACGTCGGCGTGGCGAGGCGAGTTGGTGAAGAACAACCCCAGCCGGCTCACGTCGTAGAACGGGTTCGCCAGCGCGAGCACCTCCAGGTTGCACGCGTTGCAGCTCCCGACATCCACGAGGAACAGATGGAGCGACCGACCGAGCGGCGCCAAGGGGGCCGGTTCGTCGCCGACGTCGGCTCCCTCCGGCCCGGCTCGCCCGGGCGGCGCCCGGAACGACGCTTCGACCGGCCCGCCGAAACGATAGCCGTGCGCCAAGCAACGGGCGCAGCGGATGCACCGCCCCGGCTCCACGCCCTCCGGCCCGATCGCCCCGACCGGACAGCCGGCGATGGCCGCGCCGGTCGGCCCGGCCGATGCGGACGGAACCGGCGCTCGTCCGGTGGGGGGGACCTCCGCGTCGCTCCCCCTCTCGCGAGGGTAGCGCGACGTCAGGATGCCTCGGTGCGCGGCCTGCTCGATCCAGCTCGGCAAGGCGTCACCGGTCCGTTTCGGCGAAGACCAGGCCGAAGCTCTCGAAGGCGAAGTGGAAGTCCGTGAAGACGGCGCCCCGCATCCCGAAGGCGAACACGGGCCAGTTCGCCTGGCTCGGGGTTCGCGCGGCCACCGACACGATCCGGTCGTGGGCGACGCTGACGTCGTACACGAGGTCCCCGCTCGGCCCCTCGACCCGACCGACACCGCGCCCCGGGCGGACCGGCGGAGAGGGCGCTTCGGACAGGGAGACGTCGGCCGGCCATCGGTCGAGCATCTGCTCGATCAGGAGGAAGCTCGCGCGGACCTCCTGCACGCGCACCAGGAGCCGGGCGAGAGCGTCTCCGTCATGTTCCCTCGCCAGCGCCACGAAGAGGTCGTTGTAGGGCGCCTCGGGGACGCGGAGGCGGTCGTCCCACGGCACCCCGCAGGCCCGGAGCGTGGGACCGACCGCTCCCCAGCGTACGGCCACCTCTCGTGGGACCGGACAGGTCCCCTGGATACGGTCGACGAAGACCCTGCTGTCGAGGTAGAGCTCCCAGAGGTCGTCGAACTCTCGCGCCGGAGTTCTCACCGCTTCGCTCAGGGCGTGCCGGCCGGCGCGATCCAGGTTCCGGGCCGGTCCGCCCGGCAGCAGTGCCCCGAACAGCCAGCGGTGCCCGAACGCCCGCGCCTGGAGCCGCAGGATCTCCTCCGCCAGGGCGTGGGTCTGGGCCTGGCCGACGTTCTGCGAGGCGGCCTCCGCGATGCGGGCCAGCACGTGGATGTGGTTGTAGATCCGCTGCAGCTCCTGGGCGAGCGCGCGGGTCCATAGCTCGACGACCGGCACGCGCAGCCCCCGCGCCGACTCGGCTGCGGCGAGGAACGCGGCAACGTGGGCCGCCGAGAAGTTGCCCGCGATCCGCTCGATCCGCAGGGCGGCGTCCTCGACCGGGGTGCCCGCCAGGGCCGCGAGAACGCTGCGCTGCTTGTAGCCGCCGAGCGGGGCGAGTTCCAGGATCCGTTCGCCGTACGTGACCACATCGAAGCGTCCCGACTCCGGGACCCCCATCGAGATGGGACCGTACGGGAACGTGAACGTGCCGTACCCCTCCACCGTCTCCCGCGGCGCGAGCGGGCGGGGGGCCGGCCCGCCGAACTGGCCCCGCCAGAGCCCCGCGAGCTCCTCCGGCAGCACCTCGGAAGGCTCGGGGAGCAGCACGGAAGCGTTGGCCGCGTAATCGTTGTACAGGGCGAACGCGGACTCCGGGGCGACGTAGGCGAGGGCGCGGTCCGGTCCCAGGTGGAACTGCTCGGGCCGTTCGACCGTCCAGGCGGCTCGCGTCAGGGGGCACCTCCGCCGAACAGCGCCGCCGCCGCGCGCAGGGCGGACGACAGGTACGGCAGACTGGCGACCCCCAGGGCGAGGGCAAAGGCGACGTTGATGTACGGGATCGCGGAGCCGGCGTCGTCGGCCGGGGTCGTCGGCGGCGAGGCGTCGGTCGCCTCGCCGAAGACCATCCGGCCCACCTGGCCGTTCACCCCGAGGAACGCCACCATGATGGCGAGGACGAACAGCGCCGCGACCCACACGGCGCCCACGGCGAGGGC
>JASHYB010000186.1 GCA_030043255.1 Thermoplasmata archaeon
TCGGCGGCGTTGGGGCGACGAGAGCGGGTGTGACTGCCATTCCGAGAGGGACTCCCACGCCTACCAGCGCACCAGGCAGAACGTTCACTGCGACATCCGCACCTAGGGAGAGAGCGCAGATGACTCCGATGACGGCTTCAAGTGCCGCTGCAACCGTGTAGCTCAGTTCGCGTAGGGGTCCGCCGACCGCTCCCCGAACCGCGGCCGAACCGGCAGGATCGACCGCGTTGTCCGGATTCGAGCCAAAGGCATTACGGAGGGAGTAGAACGGTTCGAGAGCATCTCGCATCGCGGGAGGGCTCGCGGACTTGTACTATCGAGATGGGCCCATCGCCGCCTCCGGGAAGTCACTTGCGCAAAATCTCCGAAAACTCGAACTATACAACCTCACGCGGCGCTAGTTGTCGCGCGGGACGGAAGCGCTCGGCAGCACGAAGGCGTGCACCGTCGCCAGCGACGGGGCGAGACCCGGCGACGGACGGAGCGCCTCGGCGGCGTGGAAGAGCAGCTCGTAGGCGGCCTCCTCGGCCTCCCCCGGCTCGTCGCGTTCCCGTCCGCCGGGGGCGTAGACGGTCAGCACGCCCCGGGCGAGGCCGAGGAGGACGAGTTCGCCGCCATCGCGGCGCGCCCAGGCGAGCAGCTCTCCCTCCGGTCGCTCGAGCAGGCCGACCCAGCGCAGGGAGCCGAACCACCGCCCCACGAGCCGGCCGAGCAAGCTGCCGGGGTCGGTCCCGGGGGGCAGGTCGATGCGCGCGATCGACCGCAGCTCCCGGTCGGTCCGCCCGTCCACGACCGGCGGACCGCTCCGCGCCCGGTACCCTCCGTCGACGTGCTCGATCAGGCCCTCCCGTTCCAGGCGCCGCAGCGAGCGCGACAGCGACTCGGGGTGGGTGCCCAGGACCCGGCGCAGCCCGCTGAAGGCGAGCCGCCCGGAGAGCCCCTGCAGCGTGGCGAGGACCCGGTCGTCGAGGTGGCCCCCCTCGCTCTCCGGGAGCTCGCTGGCAGCTCGCGCCACGTCCGTACAGGCGACGGGCCGCTCTTGAACCTCCGGTTACCCGCTCGCCACTCGCGTCCCCGGCGCGACGTGAGCGACACCGGTCGCTCCCGGTCAATATCCCCCGCCGCCCGGTGTCCCGTTCGGTCGTGATCGACCGGGACATGCATCGATGACCGAGGACGAGGAGTCGGACGTGCGATCGCCGAGAAACCACTACGGACCGTGGGTCTGGACCGCCTACCGGGCCCACAACGAACTGCTGCGCGAGAAGCTCCGCAAGCGCTTCGAGGCGCAGGAAGGACCCTGGCTGGACAAGGTCGCGGACCTGCTGGTCGAGATCGTCAACGCGCGCTGGGAAGGGGGGCGCCGCAAGGACAAGGAGCTCGAGGGCCTCTACGCGAAGCTCGACAAGCTCCTGGCGGAGTAGGACGATGCCGCCCGCCTTTCCGCTGCCGCTCCCGAGCCCGCCGATAGGGCCGGAGCCGATCCTGCCGCACCCGGGCCACGGGGGCCCGGCGTAGGAGGGGCCCGATGGCGCTCGCCGACCTGGAGGCGCGCATCGCCCAGGTGGTCGAAGCCGTCGCCCCGAGCGTCGTGGCCGTGGAGGCCGTACGCGTCGGCGGCCGCTGGCGCGGGGGAGCGTTCGGTGCCCCGTCGCAGGCCTCCGGGTTCGTGACCGACCGGGACGGCTACCTGCTGACCAACCAGCACGTCGTCGAGGGGGCGGCCCGCCTGACGGTCCGGCTGGCCGACGGACGCGAGCTCCCGGCCGAGGTCGTCGGGGGCGACGAGGTCACCGACCTCGCCGTGATGAAGGTCGACGCGACCGACCTGCCCGCCGCCCGCCTCGGCGACTCGGAGGCGCTGCGTGTCGGCCAGTTCGTGCTGGCCGTTGGCCACGCCCTCGGGCTGCCCGGCGGACCGACCGTCTCGCTCGGGGTCGTCAGCGCGCTCGCGCGCCCGCTGCCCGGCAGCGACTTCGTCTTCGAGGGGCTGGTGCAGACCGACGCGGCGATCAACCCCGGCAACAGCGGCGGACCGCTGGTCGACCTCTCCGGCGCGGTCGTCGGGATCAACACGGCGATGGTGCCGTTCGCCCAGGGGGTCGGCTTCGCGCTCCCCATCCACGCGGCCCAGCGCATCACCGCCGAGCTGCGCCGCACCGGACGGGTGGTCCGCCCCTGGATCGGGGTGCAGGTCGCCGAGCTGCGCCCGCCGCTCGCCCGCCAGCTGGGGCTCGAGCCGGGCTCCGGACTGCTGGTCGCCGAGGTCGTTGCGAAGTCTCCGGCGCACCGGGCCGGCCTGCGCTCCGGCGACGTGCTGACCGCCGTCGGGCCGTTCCCGGTGCGGACGGTGCGCGAGCTGCTCGAAGGGCTCGCGCGCTTTCCGGTCGGCTCGGACGTCAGCCTCGGCTTCCGCCGCCGGGGCAGCGAGCTCTCGGCGAGCGTCCCGCTCCAGGAGAGCCCGGAGGTCGTCGCCCCGCCCGCGTAGGTCCCCGCGGCCGGCTCCCGCAGCCCCTATGCGGGGGGCCGGCCTGTTCCGGGGCGATGCTGACCGACGCCTGGGGCCGCGCGGTCACCGACCTGCGGATCAGCGTCACCAAGCGCTGCAACTTCGCCTGCGTCTACTGCCATGACGAGGGGCTCGGGCCGGTCGCCCGCCCCGGGGCCCCGCACGGCGAGGAGCTGACCGTCGAGGAGGTCGAACGTCTCGTCGCCGTGGGGCGGGAGTTCGGGGTCCGTTCGGTGAAGTTCACCGGCGGCGAGCCGCTCGTGCGCGGCGACCTCGAGCAGATCGTCGCGCGGACGGTCCGGCAGGTGCCGGACGTCTCGCTGACCACCAACGGTTCGCTGCTCGCGGCCCGGGCGGAGTCGCTGCGCGATGCCGGCCTCAAGCGGGTGAACGTCTCGATGGACTCGACCGACCCCGAGCAGTTCCGCGCGATCCGTCACGGCGCGCTGCGGCCGGTCCTCGCCGGCGTCCGGGCCGCGGTGCGGGTCGGCCTGACCCCGGTGAAGCTCAACCTGGTGGTCTTCGGCCCGACGGTCGCCGGGATCCCGAAGATGGTCGACTACGTGCGCGGCACCGACGGCCTCAAGCTGCAGCTGATCCAGTTCATGCCCGAGCTGGTGCAGCACGAGCGGTGGGCCGTCGACCTCGCCGGGGTACGGCGATGGCTGGAGGAGCACGCCTCGCAGGTGCTGGTGCGGGAGATGCACCATCGCCGGATCTACCGGTTCGGACCGACCGAGGTCGAGCTGGTCGACCCGGTGCGCAACCCGGAGTTCTGCGCGAACTGCCACCGGATCCGCGTCACCCACCGGGGGGAGCTGAAGGGGTGCCTGAACCGCAACGACGACCTGGTGCCGACGCGGGGCCTCAACGACGATGCGCTCCGGGGGGCGTTCCGGCGGGTGATCACCGAGCGGGTGCCGTACTACGGCGGGTACATCACCGATCTCGGGAGCTCTTCGGTCGGGCTGCCGATGGTCGCCGAGCGTACCGCGGTCGAGGCGGCAGCCCCCGCCGGCGAGCCCGATGGGGCGGACGGCCGGGGCGAGCGTTCATAGGGCTCGGAGCTTCCGGCGGCGGGGAGCCCGATGACCGTCGACTTCGCTTGGGGAAAGAGCCCGGCCCTCCGCGTGGCCGCGATCGCTTGGTCCGGCCCGTGGAACGAGAAGAAGATCCGAGCGCAGTTCGAGGTCATCCAGCGGTGGGCGCGCGAGCGTCATCTCCGGACCGGCCGGTGGATCTTCCGCGAGCCGGGAGATCGACGGTGGGAAGTGGCGATCGAACTGAAGGGACGGGCGCGCGGGGCGGGCCCGATCCGCCTCCGGACGCTGCCGGCCGCGAGGTTCGCCCGCGTGGTGTTCGACCCGGAGGAGCTCTCGCCCCGCGTGGTGTACCACGGCCTGTCCGACTACCTGCGCTCGTGCCGCCGGGAGCGGGAGATCCGCGGGGTGATCTCGAGCCGGGAGGTCTACTCGGGCAATCCCTGGACCGACCCGAAGGCCTGGGCTCGGACCGAGGTCCAGTTCCTGGTACGCCCGTGACGTCGGCGTCCACGTCCGCCCGGCGTGCCGGCGCTTCGGCGAGGTGGGAGCGCTGACCGCCCCCGCCTCGACCGAGGAAGGCAAGGCCGCCGCGTCGCTGCGCCACGGGAGCGGAGCGGCGATCGTCGCGGCCCTGCTCGCCCTGGGCGTCCCGTCCGTGCTCATCGCCCTGTCGGCGCGCGGCTACCATCCGCTGTCGCTGAGCCACGCGAACCTGCTCGAGCTGGAAGGGCTGCTCGTGGTGGCCGGCGCGGTCCTGCTCCTCGTGGCGCTCTTTCT
>JASHYB010000031.1 GCA_030043255.1 Thermoplasmata archaeon
GGCCGGACGTGGTCGCGCAGGCTGCGCTGGATCTCCTCGACGGGCCGGGAGGAGTCGATGACGGTGAACCGGTCGACCTCGGCGATGTGGTCGTACTCGCGCTTGAGGCGCGACTGGAACCGCTCGTAGCTCTCCTCCACGTCGTCCGAGAGGCCGAGGTCCATGCCGGCCTCGTAGTAGCTGATCTTCTGGCGGGAGGCGAGCTTGCGCTTGAGGGTCGTCGCGACCGGCACGCGGAAGTAGAAGGCGAGGTCCGGCCGGGGGGCGAACGAGTAGATCGTCCGGACCCAGTCGGGGTCGCAGCCGCGCGCCGCGTCCCGCACGAAGGCGGTGTGGGCGTAGCGGTCGCAGACGACCAGGTAGCCGGCCCGCAGCGGCGGCAGGATCCGCCGCTCGAAGCGGTCGGCGAAGTCGGTCGCGTGCAGTAGGCTGAACGTCGTGGGGGTGAGCAGGCCCTTCTTCTTGCCGCGCTTGATCACGCTGGAGACGAGCTCGCTGGAGTTCCACTCCGTCGAGAAGACCCGGTAGCCCTGCGCGGCGAGCCACTTGCCGATCAGCGCCGCCTGGGTCGACTTGCCGCTCCCGTCCAGGCCCTCGAAGACGAGGAGCCGGCCCGGAAAGCCGTGGGCCGGGCTCGGCGTCTCACCCATCGCGCACCCGGAGCTCCAGCTCGAAGACCCGTTCCATCGGTTTGCGCACCCGCTCCTGCCACCGGGAGGGGAGCGCCGACTCGGCGGCGGAAGAAAAGGCCACCGCTAGCGCGGCGCCGCCATTCGTCAGGGAGACGGCCGCCTTCGTGCCCGCGAGGAGCTTGGCGACCTCCAGGATCGCCCCGAGGCGGACCGAGGTGGCGACCTCGGCGCTGCCCGTGAGCGGGTGGAACCGCTTCTTCCAGGCGGACGGCGGGTCGTCCCCGTCGTGGAGGTACGCCGCCATCGACGCGAGCAGGATCTCGCGCTGGTCGAGCCCCCAGATCGGGTAGTTGCGGATCAGGTAGGCGGAGTGCTGCGGGTGGTTCCACAGGTCGACGGCGACCCCGGCGTCGTGCATGCCGGCGGCCGCGCGCAGCGCGAGCCGCTCGCTGCGGCCCCAGCCGAAGCGGGAGGCGAGGAGCCCGAAGAGCCGGTCCGCCAGCTCGCCGACCTCGCGCCCGCGCTCGACGTCGAAGGCGAAGACCGTGGCCGCGGCGGCGACGGACCGGTCGACCAGCTCCTCCGCCGAGACGGGGAGCCGGGCGTGGATCGCCTCCAGGGCGATCCCCTCGCGGATGCCGGCCCCGGAGACGAGCAGGTGGTCGACCCCCAGCGCCCGTTCCAGCTCCTCGAAGACGGTGATGCCGGCGAGGATGACGTCGGCCCGGTCGACCCCCACGCCAGGCACGGCGCGCCGCTTGGCCGCCGGCATCTCCCCCAGCAGCTCGTCCATCGCCTCGATCGACCGGTCGTAGAGCAGGTAGCCGTGCACGCGGCGGACCGGAAAGCCGGTGATCTCGATGGACGCGCGCGCGAGCGAGCGCACCGTCCCGCCGACCGCGATCAGCCGGTCGTGGTGGCCGCCGAACGCCTCGATCGCCGAGCGGATCGCGGCCCGGGCGTGCTCGCGCAGCTCGTCCCGCTCCCGCCGCTTCGGCGGGTCGTGCTCCAGGAACCGCTTGGACAGTCGCAGCGCCCCCAGCGGCAGGCTGACGGAGTTGCGCAGCGCGCCGTCCCGCACCTCGGCGAGCTGCAGCGAGCCGCCCCCGAGGTCGCAGACGAGGTCGTTGCGCAGCTCGAGGGTGCCGGCCACCCCGAGGTAGGCGTAGCGGGCCTCCTCGGTCCCGGAGAGCACGCGCAGGCGCAGGCCGGTCGCCCGTTCGACCTCCGAGAGGAACTCGGCGCCGTTCGGCGCGTCCCGCGCCGCGCTGGTGGCGACGCCGATCACCCGGCGGATGCCGAGCTGCTTGACGACCTTGGCGAAGCGCCGCACGGTCGTGACCCCGCGGGCGACCGCCGCCTCCGACAGCGAACCGTCCGGGCCGGTCCCGAGCCCGAGGCGCGGGGACTCCTTCGTCTCGAAGGTCGGGCGGACGGTCCCCGCCGACGAGGTGTCGAAGACGACGCAGCGCGCGGTGTTGGAGCCGACGTCGATGACGCCGAGCGAGCCGCCCCCCCGGACGAGGTCGCTCTGGACGACCAGGGCGCCGGTCCGCTCGCGCGGCATGCGGGCGCAGAACCGTGCCGAGGTAAAGCCGTTCGGTTCGTAAGCCTCCGTAGGGCGACCGGAACCGGTGCCGACCGAACCGCTAACTAGCGGAGGGCGGTCGGGGGTCGGTGGCGCGCGCAGCCCGGCCGAGTCCCGCGCCCGCGGGCCCGCTCCGCCTGCGCACGGAGCTGGCGCGCACCGTCACGATCCTCGAGCGGGAGGTCGAGCGCTCGCTCGGGCACGCCGTCCTGGGCCCCGAGGACATCCACGACCTGCACCGCGAGCTGCGCCGCCTCGCCAGCGGCCTCGCCGTCTGGGCCCGGCTGGTCCCCGTGCGCGAAGAGGCCAACGTCCGCGAGGTCGCCGTGCGCGTCCGGCGCCTCGCCCGCCTGGTCGGACGGGTGCGCGACCGCGACGTTACCACCTCGCTGCTCGCTCCGCGCGCAAGCCGGGGCGCCGCGGCCCGCGAGCCGGAGGCCTGGCGGGAATTCCTGGGCCGGCTGCGCGACGACACCCACACCGGCCGCGAGCTGCTGCGGGCGTTCCTGCGCTCGGAACGGCAGGGCGGCCTGTTCGACCGGGTCCGCGCGCTGCTCGTCCTCACGCCGCGCCCGGACGCGAACCGCGACCTCCACCGCATCCTCGCCGAGGAGCGACGCCTGCGCCAGCGTCGGGTCCGCAAGGCCCACCGCAAGGCCCGGCGCCGGCCCAGCAGCGAGCGGCTGCATCGGCTGAGGATCCGGATCCGCCAGTGGCGGCACCTCGCCTCGCTCGAGGGGGTCGCTCGCGCGACCGCGAACCACCCGCCGCCGCCGTCCTGGCAGCGCCTGCAGACGCGCCTCGGGCGGCTCCACGACCTCGACATCGCGCTCGCGACGGTCCCGGTCGACCTCGCCGGCTCCGCCCCCGCGCTCCGCCTGAGGAACGTCCGCAAGGAGCTGCGACGTTCGGTCCGGGCCTCGATCGAGCGGATCGCCGCCCGGCCGAAGCGGGCGACCGCGCAGGCCCGCCGCCGGGGAGGGATGTGAGGGACGGGGACGGGCGGGCGCTGGCGCCCGGGGAGAGCGCCGCCCTGCGGGAGGCGTTGGGCGCGACCGGCGCGATCGGGGCGACGTTCCGCCAGCTCGCCTCCGTCTCGGAGGTGGCGCTCCCCCGGGTGCAGCTCGCCCTCGAGCGCTGGGAGCGGGACGGGGAGGTCCAGCGCCTCGGGCGCGGGCTCTGGGTCCTGCGCGCCTACGCCGCGCTGCTCGAGCGCGAGGACTTCGTCGAGCCGAAGGCGTACGACGAGCGGTTCGCGCGCGAGAACGGCGTGGTCATCGGCCGGTACGACGGGCCGATCACCTTCCGCTCGAACGAGGCGGAGCCGGTCCACCGCTGGTGGCCGTATGTCCAGGGCTACTCGGCGGCGTTCGTGCGCGGGGTGCTCGAGCGGAACGCCATCGGCCCGGGGGCCAGCGTCCTCGACCCGTTCGCCGGGAGCGGTACCACGCTGGTCGAGACCCGCCGCGCGGGAGCCCGGGCGGTCGGGGTCGAGCTGCTCGCCCCGGCGGTCCTGGCGTCCCGGGTCAAGACGGCCTTCGAGCTCGCGCCGGACCGTCTCCAGCGCGCGGTGGACACGGTGGTGCGCTCGGCCCGTACCCGCCGCGCCGGGCCGCCGCCGTTCCTGCGGGAGACGCAGCGTCAGTTCGCTCCGCAGAGCCTGGAGGAGCTGCTGCGCCTCCGGGCGGCGCTCCCCCGAGGGGACGGGCCGCTGCCGAGCGCGGTCCGTCTCGCCTTCGGCCGGATCCTGATCCCCTCCAGCCGCCTGCACCGGTCGCCGTGCCTCGGCTACCGGCGCACGGCGGCCGTCGACGGGATGCTCCCGCACGAACGGCTGACGCGGGCCGCGACGACGATGGCGACCGACCTCCGGGCCCTGCGGCCCGAACGCTCCCGCTGGGGCCCCCCCGCCGACGTCCAGCTCGGCGACGCCCGCGCGCTCGGGGTGCCGGCGAGCTCGATCGACCTCGCTGTGACCAGCCCGCCGTACGTGAACGGCATGGACTACGTGATGAACTACAAGGTCGACCTCGCCTGGCTCGGGTACGCGAGCTCGTACGCCGAGCTGCGCGCGCTGCGCGGGGCCGAGGTCGCCTGCGACAACCTTCCCCGGTCGGAGACCGCCCCCTACGCGGCGCTCGGCGCGGTGCCGGACCCGTGGCTCGCCGAGATCCTGCCCCGGATGGTGCAGAACCTCCGGGGCAAGCGGACGTACCGCCGCGACGACATGCACGCGGTGGTCCACCGCTACTTCGCCGACCTCGTTCCGGTGCTGGCGGGGGTCCGGCGGGCCCTTCGAC
>JASHYB010000187.1 GCA_030043255.1 Thermoplasmata archaeon
CGGCGGACCGGCGCGCCGCAACGTCGTTCGGCTCTGGCACGCTACGGGAGGCTCCTCGGACCCACGCGGCGCGCGACCCCGGGTCCGACCGTCGGACCTTCGGGCCCACGCCCGCCCACCCCCGGCTCCCGGACCGGGAAACGCCGACCCTGGCCATGCCAATCTTACGAGGGAGTCAAGGGACCGAGCGGGGTATAAGTTGGTTGCCCGGCCGCGACGTGGCAGGTCCCCTCGTCGTGTCGCGCGACCTGCCGTCCGCCCGGACGCGGGGACCTGACGGACCCCGGCCCGACGCGGACGCGGTACTTCACCACACGAAGCTTCTTGATACCCGCGCTACCATCCTAGCCTTCCCGGACGCCGGGGTGCGACGGGACCGCAGGTGGCAAGCGTGTCGGAGGGCCCGGCGAGTCGCCGACCGGAGGGCGGTCGCGTGCCGATGGGGGTCCCGGAGCTGGACGAGATGCTCGACGGCGGGCTGGTCCCGCACCGGCCCTACCTCCTCGTCGGTCCGTCCGGGACCGGCAAGACCTCGCTCGCGCTCCAGTTCCTCTGCGAAGGGGTCCGCCGCGGGGAGCGGTCGCTCTACGTCACCATCGAGGACCCGCCCAACGAGGTCCGCTGGAACCACCGGGCCCTCCGACCGGAGCTGGACGCCGTCGAGGTGTTCGACGCGATCCCGGACGTGATGCGCTACGAGCGGGTGCCGTTCAAGGACATCTCGGCGGTCCGGCAGGTGGTGCCGTTCGGGGCGATCCCGGACGCGATCCGCCAGACGCCGGAGTTCTCGAGCGTCGAGGTCACCGGGACCGCGCTGGAGCAGATGCTCCGCAGCGAGGTCCAGCGCCACGGCTACGCCCGGATCGTGATCGACTCGCTGACGGCGCTGCAGTACTTCTGCATGAAGGGCTTTGACCCCACCGTCGGGGCTCAGACGTTCCTGCGGTTCCTGACCGACCTGCGTGCGACGACCCTCCTGACGGTCGAGGCCCCCCTCGAGGACGTCGAGACCCCCGAACGCATGCTCGCCCGCGGGGAGATCCGCCTGTTCCGCTGGGAGCTGGACGGCGCGACCGTCCGCGCGATCGGGGTGGAGAAGTTCCGCGGGAGCTCGCACGACGTCCGGCTGCACCCGTACCGCATCGGGGGCAAGGGGATCGGCGTCCAGATCGCGCAGACGATCTCGCGCGACACCCGCCAGATCCTCGAGCCCGCGCTGACCGTGGCGTTGCGCACCGAGGCACCGGTGCCACCGGCGGCGCCCGCCCCCGCTCCGCCCGCGCTCCCCGTGACGCCGGAGGAGCCGCTCAGCGAGCAGATCGAGGACCTGGTCACCCTCGGGGTCGACCTGGGCTCGCTCCGGCAGGAGGTCGAGAGCGCGCTGGCGGCGCTCCGCGCGCGCCGGGGCGACGAGGTCGCCGCGCACCTCACCAAGATCTCGGCGATGACCGTCTCGCTCGCCGGCCTCGAGACCGCTCCCCCGCCGGCGCGGAGCGGCGACTTGGGAGCCCAGGCGCTCCAGCGGGTCGCCGCCCGGGCCGACCGGGCGAGAGAGGGACGGCCTCCGACGAAGCTTCCCTCGGCGGAGCTCCTGGGGGAGGAGCTCCGACGCATCCTGCAGATCCTGCCGTCGGAGACCGCGGGACCGCCGGCCGCTCCCTCGGTCGGGACCGTCGCCGTTCTGCCCGCCGGAGCCCCCCTCCCCTCCCCGGTCCCCGTGGTGCGCCAGGAGCCGGTCGCCCCTCCGCCGGCCCCACCTCCCCCGCCCGAGGTGCCCCCGCGGGCTGCCGAGGCGCCGGAACCTTCTGGGCCGGCCGAAACGCCCCCCGCACGACCGGCGAGCCGTCGCCGCTCTGCGCGCTCGATGTACGCCGAGCCCCCTCCCTTACCGGCGGTCCACTGGCCGACCGGGGGGGCCCCCGCCGGACCCGGTCCCGCGGGCGCCTCTCCGGCGGTCCCGCCCTCGGCGCCCACCCCCGGGGCGGTCCCGGCCGACGAGGCCCCCTCCGCGGCCCCGGCTCCGCGCCGACGCCGTCGGACGTCCGCGAAGGCGGCTGCCCCGGCCGTCGACGACAGCGGCGGCGTCGCCCCGGTCGCGCCCAAGCCGCGCAAGCGCACGGTACGTCGCAAGAAGGCTCCGCACGTCGTAGCGGCCGCCGCCACGCCGGCCCCCACCGAACCGTCGTCCGCTTCGGACGCGGCCCCTCCGCCTCCGCCGGCTCCCCCGGCGCTGCCGGACCCTCCGACCCCGGAGGGGACGTGAACGGGACGCTCCCGGAGCTCGTTCCCCGGGTCTCGACCGGCGTGCCGGGGCTGGACCGGATGCTCGGCGGTGGCCTCTTGCCCGGGCGGCCATACCTGGTCACCGGCGGCAACGGGAGCGGCAAGACCCTGCTCGCGCTGAGCTTCCTGCGCGAGGGGCTGCGCCGGGGCGAGGAGGTGCTCCTCGTCGCCGCGGACGAGCCGCCGTCGGAGATCGTCGAGAACGTCCGCGCCTTCGGCTGGGACCTCGCCCGGGTCCAGACGCTGGACGCCAACCCCGGCGGGCGGGGGTTCAAGCGCACCGCCGCGGTGCAGGAGATCCGCTCGATGACCGACCTCAGGTCGATGCGGGAGATCACCGGCGAGTCCGCCAAGGGGTCCCCGGACGCCGAGGGGATCACCATCCAGTCGATCCATCTCAAACTGCGCCAGCAGATGGCGAACCGGCCGTTCCAGCGGGTCGTCGTCGACTCGATCACGTCGATCCGCCGGTTCGCGGTCCGCGCCTCCGCCGACCCGCAGGCCGAACGGACCGAGATCCAGTCGCTGCTGCGGTTCCTCGCCGAGCGCGCCACGACGACCCTGATCACCACGACGCCGTCGGACCCGGCGGTGCTGACCGCCGAGGAGGTCCTGACCCGGGGGGAGGTCCTGCTGACCCGCAAGTGGATCGGCGACCGTTCCGTCCGGCAGATCAAGATCGTCCGGATGCGCGGCTGCGCCCATGACCCCGAGCGGCGGCCGTTCGCCATCACGCCGAACGGGCTGGTGGTCGGTTAGCACCGGGGTGCCCATGGGGCGCGGCCTGTACCGTCCCCGACCGCCCTGGCCGAGCCGGAGCTAGCCGGACCGTGTGCGAGCCCGACACGCGCCCGACGACTAGGCCCGTTCGAGCACCCGCCGGATCCGCGCGGGCGCCTCCGGCGTCCTCAACCGCGGGGCGACGTACACGCTGAGCGGCCAGTCGATCGTCGGCCTGAGCGCGAAGGCGCGCCAGGGGCCCGGCGCGCGGAACGGGTACACGACCGCCTCGGGCCCACCGAGCGCGACCGTCCCCCAGTCTTCAGCGGGGTCCCCGCGGGGCGCGAGGCCGGCGAGGTCGACCAGCGCCGAGCCCGGCCGGCCTCCCAGCCGCGCGGCGATCTCGTCCTCCAGGGACCGCCGGGCCGGAGGGTCCTCGAGCCAGCGTCGCCACCGCGTCCGGTCCGGGGGCGGGACGACCCGCACGCCGTAGGCACGCTTGACCAGCCGCCGCTCCAGCAGGGCGAGCACCAGCTCCGAGGAGGGCGCGGGCCCGCGACGCAGCGCCGCGAGCAGGTCGCCGTCGACCCCGTCGAACAGCGGGCGCGCCGACGCGGGGTAGCCGGCGGAGCGCTCCACCGCGCCCTGCGCCATCATCTCGGCGGCACGCACGGCCTTGTGGTAGTACACGCTGGAATACATCAGCGCCCGTCCCACGACGAACCCCTCGACGGCGCTCCGGCCCTTCTCGGCGAACACGATGCGGCCGCCGGCCGCGCGCAACGTGTCGAACAGGCGCACCGCGTCGATCGCCCCGTGCGCCACGCCGGTGTAGTGCGCGTCGCGCTGCAGGTAGTCGAGCCGGTCGGCATCGATCGCGCCGTGCAGGATGCTGCCGGGCAGCGGGGCCCGCGGGGACGGCCGTCGCGGGTCGATCAGCTCGGCGACCTGTTTCGGCTCGAGCCCGTAGCGCTCCAGCACCTCCGGGACCCGCTGCCGGTCCGACGGCCAGGCCGGGTCGGTCCCCTCGACCCGCCGGCGGGAGAGCCGCTCGTGGCGCTCGCCGGTGACCTCGCGGAGCGGCCCGTCCAGGGTGTGGGAGAACGGGGGATGGCCCAGGTCGTGCAGGAGCGCCCCCGCGCGGACCCGCTGGGCGAGCTCCGGCGCGAGGCCGAGGCGACCGGCCATCTCGCCGGCGACCCAGAAGGTGCCGAGCGAGTGCTCCAGGCGCGTGTGGTTCGCGCCGGGAAAGACGAGGTGGGCGAAGCCGGTCTGGCGGATCCCCCACAGCCGCTGGAACTCCGGCGTGCCGATCAGCGCGAGCGCGACCCCGTCCAGCCGGATCGGTCCGTGGATCGGGTCGAAGATGGATTTGGTCGCGGGCGGGCGGGTCCCGGCGCGCGGCACGTCCGCGGCGAGCCGCCTCGGCGCTTAAGCGCGGGCCCCCGCCGGTCGGCGACCGCTCCGGACGAATCTTTTTGTGGGCCGCCGAAGGTCGAGGGTCGCTCATGGCCGCGGCAGCGCGCACCGGCCATCCGGCGAGCCCGATCGACGAGGTCCGGGAACGGTTCCGGGCCGTCGAGGAGGCGGAGCCGGGCCACGACCGCGGCCGATACGTCGAGGCGCTGAAGGCGTTCCTCGCCACCGCCGAGCGCCACGCCGAGGCGATCGCCCCGGAGGGCCAGGACGTGGCGCCGCTGCTGGACGAGGCGGCGATGGCGTTCTACCGTGCCTCCGACCCGGAACTGGCCGAACGGGCCGTCGATCTCGGGCTGCGCCTGACCCCGGGGGCGTCGACCCTCCTGCACCACAAGGCGCTCGTGCTCTTGGCCCTCAACCGCGACCTGCCCGAGGTGGTCCGTCTCCTCGACGAGGCGATCGCGGCGAGCCCGACCGACAAGGGGCTCTGGGCGACCCGGGGGGACGCGCTCCGCCTGCTCGGCCAGCCGACGGAAGCGGCGGAGGCCTACCTCCGGGCGCAGGAGCTGGACGCGACCTCGAGCGAGTTCGTGGACCGGGCGCTCAAGCTGCTGCCGCACGAGCCGCGGGCGCTGCGCGCCAAGGTCGAGATCGCCCGGGCCCGCGGCGGGGACCTCCAGGCGCTCGCTGCCGCCGAGGAGCTGCTGGGTCCGAACCCGGCCCACGAGCCGCTGCGGCTCGCCCGGGCCGAGCTGCTCGCCTCGCTCGGTCGTCGGGACGAGGCGCTGGAGGCGGCGCACCAGCTCCCGGGCGACGGCGCGGCACCGGCGAGGCTCCTCGAGGCGCGGCTGCTGTTCGACCTCGGTCGCATCGAGCCGGCGCTCCCGCTCGCGCAGGCGATCGTCGCCGCCGACCCTCCGCCGCCGGCCGCGACGCTCGAGCAGATCGCCCAGGCCTCCGG
>JASHYB010000032.1 GCA_030043255.1 Thermoplasmata archaeon
CCTGGATCGCGGCGCTCACCGGCGCGAACCGCCGGGAGATCGCGAGGATCCTGGAGGAGCTGGAGGCGCTGCTGCCGATGGAGGAGGAGATCCGCCACCGGCATCTGGCCGGCGGACGAGAGTCGTACGCCCAGATCCGGGCCCCGTTCGAGCTGTTCACGATCGCCCGGATCCTGCGCCCCGAGCACATCGTCGAGGCGGGGGTCAGCAGCGGGGTCTCCAGCGCGCATTTCCTCGCCGCGCTCCGGCGCAACCGGCGCGGCCGGCTCCACTCGATCGACCTGCCGACCCGGCAGCGGGGCGCGCGGCTCAGCCGCGGCGAGTCCCCCGTGGCGATGCCGCCCGGCCGCGAGAGCGGCTGGGCGGTCCCGGAGCGGCTGCGCGAGCGCTGGGACCTGAGGCTCGGCCCGAGCGAGCAGCTGCTGCCGCAGCTCGTCGGCGAGCTCGACGGGATCGGCCTGTTCCTGCACGACGACCGGCACACCGCCGAGCACCTCACCTTCGAGCTGGAGACGGTGCGATCGCACCTCCTGCCGGGCGCGGTGGTGCTGGCGGACAACACCTCCTGGACCGGGGAAGCGTTCCCCCGCTTCGCCCGGACCGTCGGGGCGAGGCTGGTGCGCCGCGGGCGCAGCGACCTGGTCGGCCTGCGGATGCCGGGGCAACCACCGTTATAGCGCGCGGCGCGCATTCGAGGACGATGGCGGCCGCGAGGTCGACCGCGCCTCCGACGCACGCCGCCCCCTCGGGCCGGACCCGCGGCGACGCCGTGCGGGAAGCGCAGCGTCGCTGGGAGGCGGAGGTCCTGGCCCCCGCCCTGGAGAGGTCGCCGGAGCGCCGACCGTCGTTCACCACGCTCGGCGGCATCCCCGTCGAGCGGCTCTACACGCCGCGCTCGGGCCCCCGCGACCGGATCGGCTACCCGGGACAGATGCCGTTCACCCGCGGCATCCACCCGACGATGTACCGCGGCCGGCTCTGGTCGATGCGGATGTTCTCCGGCTTCGGCTCCCCGGAGGACACCAACCGCCGGTTCCGCTACCTGCTCGCGCACGGCGAGAGCGGCTTGTCGATCGCCTTCGACGACCCGACGCTCTACGGGATCGACGCCGACGACCCGGAGGCGGTGGGGGAGGTCGGCAAGTGCGGGGTCAACGTCGGATCGCTCGACGACATGCACCGCCTGCTCGACGGGATCCCGCTCGGGCGGGTGACGACGAGCATGACGATCAACGGCCCGGCGAACGTGGTCTGGGGGATGTACCTCCTCACCGGCCGCGCCCACCGGGTCCCGCTCGCCCGGCTCGGCGGGACGACCCAGAACGACATCCTGAAGGAGTACATCGCCCAGAAGGAGTTCCTGTACCCCCCGCGGCCGGCGCTGCGCCTGGTCACCGACACGATCGAGTACGCCACCCGGGAGCTCCCGCGGTGGAACCCGGTGTCGATCTCCGGCTACCACATCCGCGAGGCCGGCTCGACGGCGGTCCAGGAGCTCGCCTTCACGCTGGCGGACGGACGGACCTACGTCCAGGAGGCGATCGTGCGCGGGCTGAAGGTCGACGAGTTCGCCCCGCGCCTGTCGTTCTTCTTCAACTCGCACAACGACCTCTTCGAGGAGGTCGCGAAGTTCCGCGCCGCGCGGCGGATCTGGGCGAGCGTGATGCGGGACGAGTTCGGCGCGAAGGAGCCCCGCTCGCTCTGGATGCGCTTCCACACCCAGACCGCCGGCTGCTCCTGCACGGCGAGCCAGCCGGAGCTGAACATCGTCCGCACCACGGTCCAGGCGCTCGCCGCCGTGCTCGGCGGGACCCAGTCGCTGCACACGAACTCCTACGACGAGGCGCTGCAGCTCCCCAGCGAGGACGCCGTGCGCATCGCGCTGCGGACACAGCAGATCCTCGCCCACGAGACCGGGCTGCCGGAGACGGTCGACCCGCTCGGCGGCAGCTACTACGTCGAGTGGCTGACGGACCGGGTGGAGGAGGAGGTGCGCCGCTACTTCGACCGGATCGACCAGCTCGGCGGCGTCGTCGCCGGCATCGAGCGGGGGTTCTTCCAGCGGGAGATCCAGGAGGCGTCGTTCCGCTACCAGCGGTCGGTCGAGCAGGGGGAGACGAAGATCGTCGGCGTCAACGCCTACACCGTCGACGAGCCGATCCGGGTGCCGCGCCTGAAGATCTCGGAGCAGGCCCGCCGCGCGCAGAGCCGGCGGCTCCGCCAGCTCCGGGCCCGGCGCGACCCGTCCCGCCACGCCGCGGCGCTCGACCGGCTGCGCAAGGTCGCGGAGACCGAGCGCGGCAACACGATGCCGCCGGTGCTCGACGCGCTCAAGGCGGGGGCGACCCTCGGCGAGATCGTGCGCGCGTTCCAGGACGTCTTCGGGCCGTACCGGGAGCGCTCGACCTACTAGCGTGTCCGGCGGGCGGACGGCGCGGGCGACGACGGCGAAGTCGGCGGGCGTCCGCGGGCCGGCGGGAGCGAGCGCCTACCGCGAGGCGCTGGAGGCGCTGTTCGCGCGCCGGCGCTTCGGCCTCCGGCCGGGCGTCGAGGTGGAGGCGGCGCTGCTGGCCGAGCTCGGCCACCCCGAACGGAACCTGCCCGCGATCCACGTCACCGGCAGCAAGGGCAAGGGCTCGGTCGCGACGATGGCCGCCGCGATCCTGTCGGCGCACGGCCGGCGGACCGGCCTGTTCACCTCGCCGCACCTGGCGAGCTACCGCGAACGGATCCGGCTGAACGGCCGGGAGATCGCCCCGCAGGACGTCGTCGCCGGGATCCGGCGCGTCGAGGCCGCCGCCGAGCGGCTGCGCCGCTCCGGCGCGATCGACCGCGAGGCGACCTTCTTCGAGGTGACCACGGCGCTGGGCCTCGACTGGTTCGCCCGCGAGGGGGCGACGGCGGCCGTCGTCGAGGTCGGGATCGGCGGTCGCCTGGACGCGACCAACGTGCTCGACGCGAAGGTCGGGGTCGTGACGACCGTTGAGCTGGAGCACACCGACATCCTGGGCCCGACGGTGGGCGCGATCGCCACCGAAAAGTCCGGCATCTTCCACCCGGGGATGCGCGCGCTCGCCGGGACCCTGCCGGAGGAGGCGGCGACCGTGGTCGCCCGCACCGCCGACCGGCTCGGCCTGCCGCTCTGGCGGCTCGGGCACGAGCTGAACGCCGAGCGGACCGCGCTGGGCCCCGACGGGCAGACGATCGACGTCCAGGGGCCCGGGCTCGAACTGGAGTCGCTGACCGTGCCGCTGCTGGGCGCCTTCCAGGTCGGCAACGTGGCGCTCGCGGTCGGGGCAGCGGCCCGCTTCCTGGACGCCGTGGGGGAGCGGCTGGAGCCGGAGGCGACCCGCCGGGCGCTGGCCAGCGTCCGGATCCCCGGCCGCCTGCAGCGCATCGCTCGCGACCCGGAGCTCCTCTACGACGTCGCGCACACCCCGCAGAGCGCCCGCGCGGTCGCGACGAGCGTCGCGGAGATCGCCCCGCTCGCCGATCCGGCCTCCAGCGCGGTCCTCTTCGGCTGCCTCGCGGGCAAGGACGTCGCCGGGATCCTGGACGCGCTGGCCCCGATCGCCACAACGATCGTGGTCGTTCCGGTGCGGTCCGAGCGGTCGATGTCGACCGGCGACCTCCGGGCGGCGGCGGCCGGACGGTTCGCGCGGATCGTGGTCGCGCCGGACGCCGGTGCCGGCCTGCGGCTCGCCCGGGCGGCGACCGGGCCGGACGGGCTAACACTGGTCGTGGGGAGCGACTACCTGGTCGGCGAGCTCCTGCGCGGCAGTGACGCGGCCGACGAGCCGGACCTGAGCGATCCCGGCCGGGGGC
>JASHYB010000188.1 GCA_030043255.1 Thermoplasmata archaeon
CCCCCTAGATCGGGTGGAGCCCGAGGAACTCGAGCCCCCGGGTCTCGGGGAGGCCGCAGCGCACGTTCAGGCACTGGACCGCGGCGCCGGCCGCGCCCTTGCCCAGGTTGTCGAGCGCCCCCAGCAGGACGGCCCGGCCATGCTCCGGGTCGCTCGCGAAGCCGACGTCGCAGAAGTTCGTCCCGCTGAGGATCTTCGGCTCCGGTTCGCGGTACAGGCCGTCCGGGTCGTGGACGATCCGTACGAACGGCTCGGCGCCGTAGGCGGCCCGGTACAGCTTCCAGAGCTCCCGCTCCTCCGGCGGGTCGATCCCCACCAGGTGCACCGTCGCGAGCACCCCGCGGACCGCCTCGACCGCGTGACAGGAGAGCGCGGTGCGGACGCCGGTCTCCTGCTCGATCTCCGCGGTGTGGCGGTGGCCGCTCGGGGCGTAAGCGCGCATCACGCCGGAGCGCTCGGCGTGCTGGCCCGCCGGCCCGGCGTCGTGCCCGCCCGCCGACGACCCGCTCTTCGCGTCGACGACCGCCCGGGCCGTCGCGGCGGGGCCGCTGCGCGCCATCGGGTGGAGCGCGAGGATCGTGGCGGTGGCGATGCAGCCGGGCACCGCGATCAGGCGGGCCCCGCGCAGCGCGTCCCGGTGCAGTTCCGGCATCCCGTAGACCGCCTCGCCGAGCAGCTCCGGATGCGGGTGCTCGTGGCGGTAGTAGCGGGGGTACTCCTGCGGGTCCCGCAGGCGATGGTCGGCGGAGAGGTCGATGACCGTCCCGCCGGTCGCGAGCAGCTCGGGCATCGCGCCCATCGCCTCGCCGTGGGGGACCGCGAGGAAGGTGACGTCGGCGGGCCGGAGCTGGGCCCGGGGGACGAACGTGAGGGTCGTCGCGCGCCGCAGGTTCGGGTGGGCCCGCGAGACCGGTTTGCCGGCCATCGACTCGCTCGTGACCTGGGCCACGGTGACGTCCGGGTGGCGGAGGAGCAGGCGGAGGAGCTCGCCGCCGGCGTAGCCGGAGCCGCCGACGACCGCGACGTTCACCGGCGGCCGACCCCGATCGCGTAGTCGACGATCTTGCCGGCGATGTCGGCGCCGGTGGCGCCGGCGAGGGTCTTGAACTCCGGGGTCGGGTTGACCTCGTGCACGACGAGGCCGCGGGGCGATTCCATCAGGTCCACTGCGAGGACCCCGCCGCCAACCGCTTCCGCAGCCCGCAGCGCCAGCGCGGCCAGCTCGGGGGTGATGGGGGCTTCCTCGGCGCTCGCCCCCCGGGCGGCGTTCGTCCGCCAGGCCGAGGAGCGCCGGTACATCGCCGCGACGACCTCGCCGCCGACCACGAAGACCCGCAGGTCCCGGTCCGGCTTCGGGACGAACTCCTGCACGTAGAACACGGAGTGCACCGGCGAGCCGAGAGCGCCCTTGTGCTCGATGATCTGCTCGGCGGCGTCGGCGTCGTCGACCTTGGCCATCAGCCGGCCCCAGGAGCCGACCGCCGGCTTGAGCACCGCCGGGTAGCCGATCTGCTCGACGGCCCGGAGCGCCGCTTCGGGGGAGAGCGCGACGACGGTCCGGGGCGTCGGGATCCCGCGCTCGGCGAGCCGGAGCGACGTGCGGACCTTGTCGCCGGCGAGCTCGACGACCTCGGGGGCGTTGACCGTCGGCACGCCGTAGTGCGCGTAGGCGAGCGCCGCGTAGAGCGCCCGGGTGTGGCTGACGGAGCGGTTCAGGACGACGTCCGGCAGCGTCGTCGGTCGGTCGAGGCCGAACGTCACCTCGCCGTCGTCGAGACGTTCGACGGCGAGGCCGCGGGCCTCGGCGGCCGCGAGGATCGCCTTCTCTTCGGGGCGGACGATGGTGGTGAACAGTCCGAGGCGGAAGCCGTTACTCACCCCAGTCCTCGGCCTCTTTCGGTGCCGGCTGGACGGCGAACGGGTCGACGGCCTGGACCTCGAGCTCCGTCCCGCAATCCGGGCAGGGGAACACCTCGCCCAACACCTTGTCGACACTCCCTACGCTGGCGGCGCACTCCGGACATTCGGTCATGTGGTACCCTCGTTCACGAGCTCCTCGATCTGCTCGACCTTGCGGACGAGCGAGGAGAGGGAGGTGCGCCGCGCGTCCCGTCGGGCGCGGGCGCGGGCGAGCTGGGCCTCCAGCGCGCGCGGGCCGGGACCGCCGGGCACGGCCCGCCGCGCGAGGGCAGCCTCGGGCTCGGTGGAGAGGACCACCGTGGCCCCGCCGGGGGCGATCGCCTCGAGGCGGCCGCTCGTCGCGCCGGCCGGGCTCGCGAGGAACGTCGCCCGGACCGTCTCGTGCGCCTCCCGGAACGGCACGCCGCGCGCGGCCAGCGCCTCGGCGAGGTCGGCGGCGTAGAGCTCCGGGTCCGCCGACGCCGAGCGCAGGCGCTCGCGGTCGAACCGCAGCGCCGGCACGAGGGCGGAGAGGGCGCCGACGGTGGCGCTGACGCTCGCGACGGCGTCCAGGACCGGCCGCTTGTCCTCCTGCAGGTCGCGGTCGTAGGCGAGCGGGAGCCCCTTCAGGGTGGTCAGCAGCGCGACCAGGTCCCCGATCGCGCGGCCGGCGCCGGCGCGCACCAGCTCGGCGACGTCGGGGTTCCGCTTCTGCGGCATCAGGCTGCTGCCGGAGCCGAGCGACGCGGTGCGGGCGAGGAAGCCGAACTCCTTCGTCGCGAAGAGCACGATCTCCTCGCCGAGGCCGCTCGCGTGCACGGCGAGCAGGGCGAGGTCGAACAGCAGCTCCGCGAACGGGTCGCGGTCGCTGACGGCGTCCAGCGAGTTGTCGAACGCCCGGGCGAAGCCGAGCCGGTGGGCGGTCCGCTCCGGGTCGAGCGGCAGCGTCGAGCCGGCGAGCGCCCCGGCGCCCAGCGGCGAGGCGTCCGAGCGCTCGGCCGTGGCGAAGAGGCGGTCGAGGTCGCGGTCGAAGCGCCAGAAGTGGGCGAGGAGATGGTGGCCGACGGTCACCGGCTGGGCCCGCTGAAGGTGCGTGTAGCCCGGCATCGGGCTCCCCTGCTCGGCCTCGGCGGCGGCCAGGATCGCGCTCTCGAGGGCCAGGAGGGCGGCCGCGAGCTCGGCGACCGCGGCCCGCAGGTAGAGCCGCTCGTCGACGGCGACCTGGTCGTTGCGGCTGCGGCCGGCCTGGAGCATCCCGCCGAGCGGGCCGACCAGCTCGGTCAGGCGTCGCTCGACGTTCGTGTGGACGTCCTCGAGCTCCTCCCGCCAGGGGAAGGTGCCGTCCGCGACCTCGCGGGCGACCGCGCGCAGCCCCCCGAGGAGCGTGCGGACCTGCTCGGGGCTCAGCAGCCCGGCCGCGCCCAGCGCCTCGACGTGGGCGAGGCTGCCGGCGATGTCGTGGCGGACGAGGGAGCGGTCGACCCCGAGCGAGCTGAGGAACGCCGCCGCGGGGGTGCGAACGTACGAGGGAACGGCCGGGCCGGCCACCGGCGCCACGCTGCCGGCCATGGTTACGGCCGGCCCGCCGGAGGGAGCGCCACGGGACGGGCGCTCGGCCGGGCGACCGAAGCCCAGGTCCGGCTCGGGAGCCCCCAGACGTAGATGAACCCCTCCGCCATCTCCCGGCGGAAGCGGTCCCCCTCCGAGTAGGTCGCCAGACCGGCGCGGTAGAGCGAGGCGGCGGACCGGCGCCCGGCGACCGTCGCGCGGCCCTTGGAGAGCTTCATCGCGACCTCGCCGGTCAGCCGCTCCTGGGTCGCCCGGACGAACGCCTCGAGGCTGGAGCGCAGCGGACCGAACCAGAGCCCGTCGTAGACGAGCTCGCCGTACCGCTGCTCGACGGTCCGCTTGAACGCCAGCAGGTCCCGGGGCAGCACGAGCGCCTCCAGGGCGCGGTGGGCCTCGAGGAGCACCGTCGCGGCCGGGCACTCGTAGACCTCCCGGCTCTTGATCCCGACCACGCGGCTCTCCAGGTGGTCGATCCGGCCGACGCCGTGCTCGCCGGCGAGGCGGTTGAGCGTGCCGATCAGCTCGTGGAACGGCACCGCGGTGCCGTCCAGGGAGACCGGGACCCCCTCCTCGAAGCCGAGGGTCAGGCGGGCCGGCTCCTCCGGCGCCTCGAGCGGCGACCGGGTCCAAGCGTAGACCTCCTCGGGGGGCTCGACCGCCGGATCCTCGAGGATGCCGCACTCGACCGAGCGGCCCCAGAGGTTCTCGTCGGTGCTGTACGGGCTGCGCTTGGTCGCGTCGACCGGGATGCCGTGCCGACCGGCGAAGGCGATCTCCTCGTCGCGGTTCATCGACCACTCGCGCGCGGGGGCGACCACCTCGAGGTCGGGGGCGAGGCTCTGGGTGGAGAGCTCGAAGCGGACCTGGTCGTTGCCCTTGCCGGTGCAGCCGTGCGCCACGGCGCCGGCGCCCTCGCGCCGGGCGACGTCGACGAGCCGGCGGGCGATCAGCGGCCGGGCGAGCGCGGTGCTCAGCGGGTAGACCCCCTCGTAGAGCGCGTTGGCGCAGAGCGCCGGCCGCAGGAACTCCTGGGCGAACTCCTCCCGGGCGTCGGCCACGTACGCCGTGCTCGCCCCCGAGGCGAGCGCCTTGGCGCGGACCGCCTCCAGGTCGACCGGCTGGCCGACGTCGACCGTCACCGTGACGACGTCCAGCCCCTTCTCCTCGCGGAGCCAGGGAATGGCGACCGACGTGTCCAGGCCCCCGGAATAGGCGAGGACCACCTTCGAGCGTGCCATCGCGGACCGGGAACGGGCGGTCCACGGCCCGCGGGAGATTTATACGATGCGGCCGTTCGACGACATCATCGGGCAGAATTGTCCGAATTCAGACATCGATGCCGGAGCGTCCCGTACCCATCGCTCGCCGCGTCCGCGAGTTCCTCGACGCCCATCCTCCTCTCGGCGACGCGCTCCGCTCCGGCGTCGCCAACCACGCGGCGCTCGCGCGGCGGATCGCCGACGAGCTGGAGGTACGCCAGCTGGACGCGGTCGTCGCGGCCTGCCGCCGCTACCCCCGGGGCCGCGGCGAGGGCTACGGCGAGGCGGCCGTGCG
>JASHYB010000189.1 GCA_030043255.1 Thermoplasmata archaeon
TTCCGGCCGGCCACCGGGACGTCGACCGATGCGGTCGTGATCGCGGCCGAGGACCGGGGCGCAGGATTCACCTACTGCGGACCGGCGACGCCGATCGGGCGCTCCATCGGCAGCGCGGTGTACCGGGCCATCGAGATGGGCCTCCGGCGCCAGGCCGGACTCCGACCGGATCGACCGATCCGTGACCGATTGGTCGAGCGGGGGCTTTCGGCGGAGGAGGTCGCGGCCGTCGAACGTTCGGGGAGTTTGAACGATGCGGCGTCGTGGGAGTCCGCCTTCGCTCTGGACGACGCGGTGCTCGCCGGCCGTCTTCGGGCCGGTCCACCCCAGGGGCACGTTCGGGCGAGGGTCCGCCGACGTTGATCAGGGCCGATTGGGCAGCCTTTTCGAGGGGACGCACCCCAGCGGTCCGGCGAGCCGGGTCCGGAGCTCGCGAAGGTCGCGCACCGTTTCGCACTCCTCGGGTGCGGCGGAGCCCGCTCGGTTCAGCCAGAGCGCCGGGATGCCGGCACGCCGGGCGCCCACGTAGTCGGCGTCCCACTGGTCCCCGACATGGACGGCGTCCGCCGGGGAGCAAGAGGCCCGGTCGAGCGCTAGCGCGAAAAGCCTCGGGTCCGGTTTCGCGATCCCGATTTCCTGCGAGAACGTCACGCCCGCGAACAGCGCCGACCACCCCAGGTTGCCGAGGATCTCGGGGAGGTAGTCGGTGTGGTTCGAGAGGACGTACAGCGCATGCCCACGGTGCCGCAGGGCGCGGAGAACGTCCTCGGTCTCCGGGTACGGCCGATGCCACCGCGGCGCCAGAGCCTCCTCGCGCAGGCAGCGGACCATCGTGTCGATCGGCCCCTGCGCCCGCGCCCTCCGAAGGGCCCGGTCGTGGACGATGTCCGCGAACGACGGGAGCTGGCCGAGCAGGGTCGGGGCTTGCGGCCACAGCTGCCGCCAGAGGCGTTCGGACTCCCTCAGGAACCTCTCGACCGGGACCCGGACGCCCGCGTGCTGGGCCGCCTGCTCGACCAGCGGGCCCATGTCGACGAGCGGTTCAGCGAGCGTTCCGCCGAAGTCCAGGAGGACGGGTCGAGCGCCCGGTCGGGTCGAGACCCCCGACCGCTCCCTCGATGCGGCTCCCGGCATCCGCTCTCCGGAGGGCTCGCGCCCGGGCTATCCGGCCGCGAGGGTGCGAACCTCGACGGGGACCACGGGGGACGGGTCCGCGAGCTGCTGGAGCAGGACGCGCAGGTGGACGTCGGAGACCACGACGGTCACCGGTACGCCGAGGAGCGCCGCGTCGCGCGCGGCCCCGGCGACCCCGAACCGGACGAACGGGCGGGTCGTGGCGCGTCGGACGGCGTGCACCGCTTCCAGCCCCTCGGCGGCCAGCAGCCGTCCGTTCGGCGGGCCGAGAGCACTGCGCAACTGTCGGACCAGCCGCGTCGAGGATCCCGAACTCCGGGCCGGCACGACGAGGCACAGCACGCGCGCCGGCGTGAGCGGGAGCACCCCTTCCAGATGGTCGACCTCCACGAGATCCCCACGCCGCGCCCCCCCGGCCGCGACCCCCCGGGACGGTCCCTCGGTCCCGGGCCGAGCGCAGAGGTCGCCCCCCTCCATGTACAGCACGACCGGCTCGTCCCGACGGATCCTCTCCGCCGCGATTGCCCGGCACTCCCGCACCAGCTGGAGCCGGGCGATGCGGGCGTCCAGGTCGGCACGGATGCCGGAGATCTGCGCGTGCAGCTCGGCGATCCCGGCCGCCGTCGCTCGGTACCGTCCGCCGACCACCGCGAGCTTCCCTTCTCGGCGGAACTTGCGGTGGAGCAGCGAGATCGTCTGTACCGAGACCCCCAAGCGGTCGGCGATGGGGCGCAGCCGTCCGCTCGGATTGGTCGACAGCTCCAGCAGGAACAGCAGTTCGGTCAGCCGTCCCGGTCGCATCAGCGGTAGCAGGCCCTGAGCTCGGCCGTCGGTGCCGTTCTCCTCCGCGGGCCCGGCGGGATCGCCGTTCCGTCGGCGGCCGGCCCCGGCCCGTCGATGCGCCGCCATCAAACCTTCCCGTTCAGCATCGACGCGACGACCTGCGGGTACGCGTCCAGACGCAGATGGAGGTAACTGGCGGCGACCAGCCCGCGGCAGAGGCCGTCAGGCTGAGGCGGGGCGCCGCTCCGCGGTCGGTACAGCCAGCCCCAGACGGTCGTCCCCGGGGTCGCCCGTCGGGAGTGGTGGTAGATGTGCCCCCGCAGCTGCTGCCCCCGGAGCCCCAAGAGCGACCTCCGGCGCAGAACCGCCTGGCCGTAGCCGAGCCCGGCCAACCGTGCCTGCATCGTCGCCGATCCTCGGAAGGCCCCCACCATTCGATGCTCCCTCCCCCGGGCATCGACCAGCCGGTCCAGCAGGTACATCATTCCTCCGCACTCGGCGAGGAGCGGCCGGCCGTCGCGGACCCAGCCGCGCAGTTCGCGACGGAGTCCGTCGTTGCGGGCAAGCGCGCGGGCGTGGGACTCCGGATACCCGCCGGGCAGATAGATGGCGTCCGCCGACGGCGGAAGGCCGTCCCCCGCGGTCGGGGAGAACGGGGCGATCCGCGCGCCCCGGTCCTCGAACGCTTCCCGATTCTGCGGGTACAGGAAGCAGAAGGCGGGGTCCGCAGCGATCGCCAGGCACCGCCCCGCACCGGACCCGGAGCCGGGACGTCGATCGGACGGCGCGGGCAACGGACCGGCTCGTCCCGCGAGCTCGGCGAGGAGCTCGAGGTCCACGCCCTCGGCGGCCCACGCGCCGAGCGCGCGGAACTTTCGGGCCCAGTCCGGCCCGGGCCGGGTCTGGGGGGTGAGCAGGCCCAGGTGCTGCTCCGGGAGCGCGACCTCGGAGGACCAGGGCAGCATCCCTACGACCGGTACGCCCCCCCGTTCCTCGACCGCCCGGCGGATCGCCTGCGCGTGCCAGCCACGCCCCACACGATTGACGATGGCGCCCGCCAAGCGGCCAACGGGGAGCGCCTCCCGGGCGCCCCGGACCTGGAGCGCCACGCTCTCGGCGGCCCGCGACGCGTCGACCACCAGGAGGATGGGGGCACGCAGCACCTGCGCTACATCGGCGGTCGACGTGCCCCAGGAGCTGGTGTCGAGCAGGCCCATCACCCCCTCGACCAGGTTCAGTTCTCGAGGCCCCGGCCGCCCGTGACGCCGGACGCTGGCCACCAGCGTCGCGTCGGAGGTCAGCCAACGGTCGAGGTTGGTGGCCGCAGGGACCCCCGCGGCGGCGCGGAGGAGTTGGGGGTCCAGAAAATCCGGCCCGCACTTGAACGGAGCCACTCGCGTGCCGCGGGCGACCAGCGCCGCCAAGAGCCCCACCGTCACCGAGGTCTTGCCCACGCCGGACTCGGTGGCCGCGATGACGAGCCGCGGGAAGGGGCGCGGGGTTTCCGGCGTGGAGACCCGTCCGGCGCGGGCACGAGAAGACGGGATCTTCACGTCACGGGACCGGCGACCGGCCCGACGCCGGCTCGCCTTCGGGAGGGGCGGGCTCGCGCAGGAGCTGCAGCAGCGCAGCCAGCCCGGCAACGGCTACCGCGCCCCGTGCCGCGAGTTCCCGCAGGACCCGACCGGCCTGGCCGCCGGTGAAATCGCGACCGGCCAGGGGCGTGCCCTCCATCAGCACGATCTGCCGGCCCGCCCCCAACGCCAGCAGGTCCTCCAGGTTCGCGATGTTGGCCGGGCCGAGGGCCAGCGGCGCGACGACGACGACGTCGGCGTTCGCCATGAGCCGGCGGTTCTCCGCGCGGGTCGGCTCCGACAACGGCGAGAACGGCGCCTCGACGGCGACGCTCACGTGGAGCTCCTGGGCGAGCGCCTCGTCGCTGTCGAGAAGGTGGAGCGCGCCCGCGCTGACCGAGTGCCCGGCCCCGACCAGCGCCGGCAGGAGCTGCTCGCCGCTCCCGCCCCCGCAGATGACGTGGACCCGGCGGCCGCCGCGGGACGAGGGCGGAGGCTCGGTCGCCGGCCGCGCCGGAAAGACCACGACCTGCCCGTCGTGGCGCTGGACCAGGGTCTCGACGCCGAACACCTGGTAGATGCGCTCGGCGGTGACGCTCGCCTGCGGGGTGTCGACCGCCGCGACCCGTCCGCGGGACAGCCACAGCAGATGGTCGGCGAAGCGGCAGGCGAGGTTCAGGTCGTGCATCGAGACGAGGACCGCGCGTCCGGGGCGCTCGCGGCGGAAGCGATCGAGGTACGCCATGGTCTCGAACTGCCGGGCCATGTCCAGATGACTCGTCGGCTCGTCCAGCACCAGGACCGGCGACGCTTGGGCCAGCGCGCGGGCGAACAGCACGCGCTGACGCTCCCCTCCCGAGAGGTCCAGGACCCCGCGGTTCCGGAACGCCTCCAGATCGCAGGCGGCCACCGCGGCGTCGACCGCGAGTCGGTCCGACGCGTCCTCGAGCCCGAACGCGCCGATGTGCGGGAAGCGGGCGAGGCCGACGTACTCCTCCACCGTCAGGTTCTCGGAGGGTCGCTCTTCCTGGGGCATCCAGGCGGCGCGTCGGGCCCGAGCGGCCGGCCGCAGTTCGCGGACCGGCCGGCCGAGCAGCCGGACCTCCCCTTCGGCCGGAGGCTGCAGCCCGAGCAGCGTGCGGAGGAGCGTCGTCTTGCCGGAGCCGTTCGGTCCGACTATCGCGAGGAGCTCGCCCACGTGGAGGTCGAGGTCGACCCCCGCGAGCACCCGACGCCCGCCGAGGTCGACCGCGACCCCGCGCGCTTCCATCGGCGCTTCCGCGATCATCCGGCGCTCCGGAGCCTCCGGCGCCGATAGAGCAGCCAGAGGATGAACGGCCCCCCCATCACTCCGGTCACCACGCCGACCGGCAGGATGCCGCCCCCGCCGAGGACGGAAGTCGCTACGTCGTTCGCAATCACCAGCAGGAGCGCGCCCACCAGTGCCGAACCGAGCAGCAGCGACTGGTAGTTCGGTCCGTGGAGCCGTCGGACGATGTGCGGCGACACCAGTCCGACGAACCCGATGACGCCGGAGAACGCGACCGCCGTGGCCGTCAGCACGACCGAGAGCAGGATCAGTCGACGGCGCATGGCCACGACCGAGACCCCGAGCCCGGCAGCGGTCTCCTCGCCCATCTGCATCACGTTGAGCACGCGACCGTGGAGGACGAGCGCTCCTCCGCCCACCACGAGGACCGCCGCGAGGATGCCCACCTGGTCCCACGTCGCCGCCTCGAAGCCTCCCAGCAGCCAGAACGTCAGGGGCAGGGCAACGGCCAGCGGACGGAACGAGATGACGAGGACCATCAGGTCGCCGAAGATCGCGGCGAGGGCGACGCCGGTCAGGATCAGCGTCTCGGCCGTCGCCCACCGGGACCGGGAGGCGACCAGGACCACGAGCCCGGTGCCCATCGCGCCGACGAAGGCGAGCACCGGCACGAGGACGTCCTGCTGGGACGCGAGCAGCGTCACCCCCAGGAACGAGGCGTTCACGAACACGAGGGCCGCCCCGAGGGCGGCGCCGGAGGAGATCCCGAGCAGGTACGGGTCGGCGAGCGGGTTGCGGAACAGCCCCTGCATCGTCGCGCCGGAAAGGGCCAGGGCCGCGCCGACGAGGACGGACAGCAGGACGACCGGTAGGACGTTCAGGAACAGGATCTCGGCCTGGATCGCGCAGGAGACGTGGTTGCCGTCCACGACGAGCGGCACCGGGCAGCGGGCCGCTGCGACCAGCCCCAGCCGATGGGCCACCAGGAGGGCGATGTTGGCCGGGGGGATCTCGACGGTACCTACCGCGAGCGAGAGGACCGAGACGCCCAGCAGCGCGAGGGCCAGCAGCACCAGCGTCCGAACGGTGCTCCGCCGACGAGGCGGGCTGGTGCCGCCGTCGCCGGCGGCTCCCTCGGAAGGGGGCGGAGGATCAGAGGGGCGAACCACCGCTCAGTTCGGGGTGCAAGATGCTGATGAACGTTGCGAGCTCGAAGACCATCGTCGGGTCCGGCTCGGACAGGTAGACGGCGTTCAAGGCGAAGACGTGGCCGGCTAGGACGGCCCCGAACGACGACCAGTCGGGCGACTGCGAGTAGTTCGAGACGTTAAGCCCGAAGCCGGTGCCGACGATGATGGCGGTCGGGTTCGCGGCCAGGACGTAGCTACCGCTGACCTCCGCGTCGGTGGCGGCGGTGTCGTTCGCCGTGATGCTGGTCGCCCCCGCATCCAGGAGGAGGTCGTTGCCGAAGCTTCCGGGCCCGAAGCTCCAGTAGCCCTCGGCGTCCGGATAGTACGTCAGGAGGACCGACGGAACGTAGCTGATGTTCGCGATCTCGTCCTGGTCGGCGATCATGGCCGCCTCCATCTGCGCGTCCACCGCCTGAGCGGTCGCGTTGGTGCGGGTCACGGCCCCGACGATCGAGACATCGTACTCGATCCCGGCGAGGGTCGGCGGGTTGAGGTACAGGCAGGGGACGGCGTAGGTGCTCTGGAACGACTCCAGCTGCGAGAGCGAGAACCCGGATCCCGCCAGGACCAGGCTCGGGTCGAGCGCGACCATCGCTTCGACGTCGAGCGTCGGGTTCCAGGTGATCACCGGCAGGCTCCCCAGGCTCCAGTTGGCGACCTGGCCGGGCGTGTAGTCGTCGAGCACGCCCCCGGCCGTGGCCGGTCCGCCGTCCACACCCACGACCTCGTCGCGTAGTCCCAGGCGGAACAGGATGTCCATGGCGTTGGGCCCCAGAACGATGATGCGGGTCGGGGTACCGTTGACCGTGACCGAGCGGCCGGCGTCGTCCACGACCGTGACCGCGCCGCCGCTGGACGAGCCGGAGTGGGTCTTCGCCGCGAAGACCGTCAGGTCGAGCGCCGCCACCGCCAGGACCGCGACCAGGAGGACCGCGAGCACCGCCGTAGGCAGCCAAGCTCTGCGGCCGCGTCGGGGCTCGTCCAGCGCCGTGCTCGCGGCCGCCGCCGTCGGCGAGGTAGGTGTAGCAGTCATACGCGTGAGACTTCCGTAAGGTGCGCTGTACATAAGGCTGGCGCGATATCGTCACCACGCCCATGTACGGACCACCACGGTCGACCGAGGTTCGGCGTTCAGCCCGGGGGAAACCGCTCGACGAGCAGCGGCAGCAGTTCGTGGAAGCTGCGGGGGACGGCCGTGGCACGGCTCCGGAGATGCCGGTAGACGCGGGTCGCCTCGCCGCCGGTGTAGTCGCGAAGGCCGAACTCGCCGCCGACCACGAGGTACAGCGGGATCCGGAGCGGAAGCTCGGCCGCCAGGCTCAGGCTCTCCAGGTTCCCCCTCCCCACCGCGAACGGCGTCAGGACCACGCCGTCGGCTTCGGCGAGGAGACTGCGGACCCGGGCGAGGGCCCGCGCGCGAGCGTCACCGTCCTGCGGGAGGCAGACGACGTCCAATCCCAGGACGACCGCGGTCTTCGCGTCGTCGTCGAGCTCGGACAGCGGACCGACGGAGATCCGATAGCCCAGCTCCTGCAAACTCCTCAAGAGCTGGGCTCCGGTTCCCCCACCGCACACCACATGCAGGCGTGCCGGCCCCATGCGTTCCGGACGGAACCGACCCGACATATGACCCCGCGCGCGTGGCGCACAAGCCGTGGACGGCGCCTGACCGGCCGAGCGGCCGGGCGGGGCTCCCGAGGGTCGGCATGACGCCGTACGACGAGGATGACGCGACGTACCCCCGGTTCGAGGTACGGCCCCGGGCGCGGCGCAAGCCGCTTCCGATCGGGCTGGTCCAGGTCTACACCGGCGGGGGGAAGGGGAAGAGCACCGCCAGCTTCGGATTGCTCACCCGCGCCGTAGGCCACGGGCTGCGGTGCTGCCTCATCCAGTTCATGAAGAAGGGGAACTACGGCGAGATCGTCACGCTCCGCAAGCTGCCCGGCGTGCACATCGAGCAGTACGGCAGCGGCCACTGGGTAAAGCGGGACCACCCCGCCGCCGAGGATCTCGCGCTGGCCGACCATGCGCTGCGCTCCGGAGCCCGGGCCGCCGCGAGCGGGAAGTTCGACCTGGTCGTCCTGGACGAGGTCAACACCGCCGTCGTGCGAGGGCTCGTGAAGCTCGGGGACGTGCTCGCGCTCGCCGACGCGAAGGCACCGCGCACCGAGCTGGTCCTCACCGGACGAGGGGCGCCCAAGGCGCTGCTCGACCGGGCCGACCTCGTCACGATGATGGTCGGGATGAAGCATCCGTACCATCGAGGCCTGGATGCGAGGGCGGGCATCGAGTGGTAGGCCGGGGGCCGGCCGCGTGCCCGGGGTCCTGATCGCCGGGACGACGAGCGATGCCGGCAAGAGCTTCGTCACGACCGGGCTCTGCCGGCTCCTTGCGCGTCGGGGCTGGGCGGTGGCCCCGTTCAAGGCCGCCAACATGTCGCTCAACGCAGTAGCGGCCGACGACGGCGGGGAAATGGCGTCCGCTCAGTGGGTCCAGTGCCGCGCCGCCGGATTCCCGGCCCTGACCGCCTGCAATCCCGTGCTCTACAAGTCCGAGGGACCAATCGGGGTCGAGGTCGTGGTACGGGGCCGGACCCGCTGGCGGTCGGCCTCGTGGGCGCGGACGATGCCGCGCATCGTCCCGAAGCTCCGGTCCGAGGTCCGTCACGCTCTGGACGAGCTGCGGGCCCGGGGGGTGTTCATCGTGGCGGAAGGCGCGGGGAGTCCGGCGGAGGTGAACCTTCGAAGCACCGACCTCGCGAACTTCGACGTAGCGCGAGCCCTCGACGCCCCCGTGCTGCTGGTCGTCGACCTCGAACGGGGCGGCGCGTTCGCGCAGATCGTCGGGACGCTGGCGTTGCTGACGCCGGCCGAACGTCACCGCGTGCGGGGCATCATCCTGAACCGCATGGCGGGCAACCCACGCCTGCTGGATCCCGGGATTGACTTCGTGCAGCAGAAGACCGGCATCCCGGTGGTGGGCGTGCTGCCCTACCTGCCGTCGGACGCCGGGCAGCTGCCCGCGGAGGACATCCTATCCCTCGTCCGGGGCTCGGCAGCGGCCCCGCGGGTGCCCGCGGGTGCGCCGCCGGCGACGAACGGTCGCGTTCGCATCGGGATCCTGCGCTGGCCGCACGTCTCCAATTTCACCGATTTCTCCCTGCTGGAGCGCTCCCCCTCGGCCGAGGTTTCCTGGGTCACCCGCACGGAGCTACTCGGCGGCCTTGACGTCCTGGTGCTCCCGGGAAGCCGGAGGACCGTGGACGACCTGACCTGGCTGCGCGCGACCGGCTGGTCAGACGGCCTTCGTCAGGGCTATCGGCGGGGCCTCCGCCTCGCGGGCATCTGCGGAGGGTACCAGGTCCTGGGCGAGCGTCTCATCGACCCGGAGGGCTTCGAAGGGAAGCCCGGCGCGACCCGGGCGCTCGGTCTGCTTCCCGTGGAAACGACCTTCCGCGACCCGAAGCTCATCCGCAAGGTTCGGGCGCTGCCGGACCGGCGCAACCCCTGGTGCCCTCCCGGAACGTCCCCGGAGGGGTTCGAGATGCGCCGGGGGCGAACCGTCGTCGGTCCCTCCGCACGCCCGCTGTTCCTCCTTCGACCGAGCTCGGGAGACGCCGGGCCCGCCGAGCCGGACGGGGCCACCGTAGGCGGAGGTCGGGTCTGGGGCACGGCCGTCCACGGGTTGCTCAACGACCCCGGCGCTTGCGAGGGCTTCCTCCGATGGGCGGGCGGACATCGTCGTTCGGCCCGTACGGCGGCGTCCGCCAGGGACGCCGAGCCCGTGCCGGACGCGCTGGACCGGACCATCGATCGGGTCGCCGACCTCCTGGAGGCGCATCTTGAGCTGGGCCGTCTGGGACGCATCCTGGGCTCGAGGTTGACCTTGCCCGACGTCGGCGGGGTCGGCCGATGACCGTGCTGCTGCTGCTCGGGGGGGCTCGTGCCGGCAAGTCGGCGCTGGCGGTGAAGCTCGCCCGGGCGCGCGGGGGCCGGGTCTGGTTCCTGGCGACCGGCGAGCCGCGCGACGAGGAGATGGCGGCCCGTATTCGCGCGCATCGATCGGCCCGTCCGACCGACTGGCGCGTGGTCGAGGAGCCACGGGACCTCGAGCGTGCCTTGGGAGCGGTGCCGCCGGAGGCGACCGTCATCATCGACTGCCTTACCCTCTGGGTCTCGAACCTGATCGAGGAGCGGAGCGCCGAGGAGATCGCCGACCGCGCCCAACGGCTGGCCTCGGGGGCCCAGCGGCGAACCGGCCTCACCGTCGTCGTGTCCAACGAGGTCGGCCTGGGCCTGGTGAGCCCGAACCCGCTCGGGCGCGCGTACCGCGACCTGCTGGGCCGGGTCAACGCGAGCTGGTCGGCCGCCGCGGACGACGTGCTGCTCGTGGTCGCCGGGCGGGCCGTTCGTCTTCCGTCGGTCGACGTCGAGCGCTGGAGCCCGCGGCATGGCTGACGCGGCGCGCGCGACCGGGTCCGCCCCCCTGTCGCCGCCCCCGGGGCGGGGCGGCGCCGCAGCGGAGCTGCGCGGCGCGGCCGCTTCCTTGACCTTCCTGACCCGACTCCCGCTGGGCAGCGCGGTCGTGCTGGACGCACCGGACCTCAGCCGGTCCGCCCCCTACTTCCCGCTGGTCGGTGCCGGCATCGGTGGGCTCGTCGCGCTGGTGGCGCTCGGGGTCGCCGGTGTCGAAGGTCCGTTGCTCGGGGCCGTCGTCGCCCTCGCGGCGTACGCGGGCCTGACCGGTGCGCTGCATCTGGACGCCGTCGCCGACACGTTCGACGCGCTGGGCACCCGCACGCGAGAGGAGGCGCTCCGGGTAATGCGCGAGCCGACGGTCGGAGCTTTCGGGGTCACCGCGCTGGTCCTGGACCTCTTGCTCTGGGCGGCGCTGCTCGCGACGCTCGTGCACCGACCGTCGTTCCTCGAGGTCCTGTTGACCGTCGGCGCCCTCTCGCGGCTCGGACCGGTCGTGCTGCTGGCCGCCCTGCCCTACGCGCGCCCGCACGGGGGCACCGGAACCGCGCTCGCGCAGGGAGCCTCCGTCCGGGCGATCGTCGCGGTCGTGATCGCCCTGGCGCTCGCGGTCCTCCTCTTGGGCACGGCGGGTCTCCTGCTGGCGGCGGTCGTGCTCGTGGCTCTCGTTCCGCTCGGGCTCGGATTCCGGCGGTGGCTCGGGGGCGTCACCGGCGACGCGCTCGGTTGCTCCGTCGAGGTGTTGGAGATCCTGGGCCTGTCAACCGCCGTGGCACTGCTGGCGGCGGGGATCCTTCGATGATGCCCTCGAGGGCGTCCGCGCTTGCCTCGCGCTCGGGGCCCCGCGGATGAGCGGGTTTCCGCGCCGGCGGGAGCGACCGGCCCTGCCGGAAGGTTTTGACGACTCTCGTGCCGCGGAACGTCGCGCCGATCCCGGGGGGTGGAGGTTCTCCGAGCGCGAACGCGAGGCGGTGTGGCGGGCGATCCGCGAGCGACGCGACATCCGTCGCTTCCGATCGGACCCGGTCCCTCGCGAGCTGCTGGAGAGGCTGCTGGGGGCGGCCCACCAGGCCCCGTCGGTCGGTCTGATGCAGCCGTGGAGGTTCGTCGTCGTCGAGCGCGAGGAGACCAAGGCCGCGATGCAGGCGCTCGTCGAACGCGAGCGCCTCGTGCAGGCGCCGCACTTCGACGCCCGGGCCCGGGAGTTCCTCGACCTGAAGCTGGAGGGGATCCGCGAGGCGCCCGTCAGCGTGTGCGTGGTCTGCGATCGGCAGCCCGGCCGCGAGGTCCTCGGTCGCCACACGATCCGCGACACCGACCTGTACAGCACCTGCCTCGCGATCGAGAACTTCTGGCTCGCTGCCCGGGCCGAAGGGGTCGGCGTCGGGTGGGTGTCGCTCTACCGGCCCGACGACGTGCGCTCGCTGCTCGGTCTTCCCCCGTGGACCGTTCCGGTCGCCTGGCTTTGCGTCGGCTTCCCGGACGAGCGTCCGTCCCGGCCGCGCCTGGAGGAACGGGGCTGGGGCGCCCGCGCGCACGTGCGGTCGGTGATCTCGTGGGAGCGTTGGGAACGCGGTCCGGACCCGAGCCCTGCGACGACGACCGCCCGGCGGACCGTAGGCTCCGAGGGACCGGAGGCGCCGGCGTGGTGGGCGGCCCTGGCGGCCGGCGTTGCCCCCGCGGAGGCCCGGCACGCCCTGCGCGTCCGTGATGAGTCCGATCGGCTCGTCAAGCCGGCCGGCAGCCTGGGCGCCCTGGAGACGCTCGTGGAACGCTGGGCGATGGCCACCGGGGGACCCCCGCCCGAGCGGTTGCGGCCCGGTTTCGCGATCTTCGCCGCCGATCATGGCGTAGCGTCCAACGACGTGAGCCTGTTTCCGGCGAGAGTGTCGGCGCAGGTGGCGGAAGCGGCCGCCCGCGGCGAAACCGCCATCGGGGTTCTCGCTCGGTCGCTGGGCGCCCGGCTCGAGGTCGTCGACGTGGGTCTGAGCGGTCCTCATCGGCCTGGCGTCCGGGACCTCCGGGTCGCCGGCGGGACGGGCGACATCGTCCGCGGTCCGGCGATGACCGATGAGCAGTTCCGTCGGGCCGTCGAAGCGGGCGTCCGGGTCGCCGACGAGCTCGCTTCCTGCTGCGACCTGCTGGTCGTCGGCGAGATCGGCATCGGCAACACGACGGTGGCCGCCGCGCTGGTCGCCGCCCTGACCGGTCGGCCGGCGGAGGAGGTCTGCGGACGGGGCACCGGCCTCGGCTCCGAAGGTCTCGCCCGGAAACGGGCGGTCGTGCGGGCCGCGGTCGAGCGCAACGCGCCCCCGGCCTCCGACCCCCTCACGTGCCTTCAGCGCCTTGGCGGCCTCGAGCTCGCGGCTCTCGCCGGAGCCCTCCTGGGCGCCGCGAAGCAGCGCCGCCCGGTCCTGCTGGACGGTTTTGCCACCGGCGCCGCCGCCCTCGCCGCCTGTCGCGCGGCGCCGGCCGTGCGCGACTACCTGTTCGCGGGCCACCGGTCCGCCGAGCCCGCGCACGCGTTGGTCCTGGCCGAGCTGGGCCTCGAGCCGATCCTGGACCTGCGGCTGCGGCTGGGCGAAGGGAGCGGCGCGGCGCTGGCGTTGCCCCTGCTCCAGTTGGCCGGCGAGCTCCATCGCAAGATGGCGCGGTTCGACCAGGCCGGCGTGGACACCGACTGACCCCTCGAGCGTTCGGAGCCGGTGGTGTTCGTCGGGGCGCTCCTCAGCGTCGCTCTCCTGCCGCTCGGAGTCGCGATCGTCCTCGACCTGCTGGTCGGGGACCCGCGCGAGGGTTCGCGAGCCGAGCGATGGTATCCCCCGGTCCTGGTGGGTCGGCTCGCCCTCGCGCTGGACCGCCGGATCGCACGCGGCAAGCCCCCGAGGGAACGACGGGCTGGCGTCCTCCTGTGGACCGGCACCGTCGGACTGAGCGTGCTCGTCGCGGGCCTGCTGGTACTGAGCACGGACCCGGCGGCGGTAGCGTCGATCGCGGCGCTCTGGGGGGAGGCCCGTGGTCAGCCGTCGCCGGAGACGGCCCTGGTCGCCGCCGTCTACTGGATCGCGGTGACCGGCTGGCTTGCGAGCTGCTTCACCCTCTCCGGGCTGCTCCGGTACTGCTCTCGCCCGCTCGGGCGGACCCTCGAAGAGAAGCGCGAGCTGGTCGCCCAGGTCGTCAACCGCCCGACCGACGAGCTCTCGGACGAGCTGTTGAATTCCGCGCTGATCGAGTCGGCGGCCGAGAACACGACGGACAGCGTCGTGGGACCGTTGCTCGGGTACGCTCTGTTCGGGCTTCCCGGCGCGGTGGCGTACCGGTCGCTGAACACGCTCGATGCCCTCCTGGGCCACCGGGATCGCCGCCGCAGATACGTCGGAGAGGCGTCGGCCAGGATCGACCATGCGGTAAACCTGCTGCCGGACCGGCTCACGGCTCTGCTGCTGCGCCTGGCAGCGCCGGGCGGAGCTCCGCCCGTAGTGCAGTCTGCGTCGGGGGCAGCGGTGCCGGCCAGTATCGTCGCCGCCGCCCAGGTTGCCGGGGTCCGGCTCGAGCGCAAGGGTTCGTACGTGGTCGGTCCGGAGCTCCCGCCCCCCACCGAAGCCGATGTGCGTCGAGTTCTCCGAACGGTCAAGTACGCCGGGACGGTCGTCATGGTGCTGACGGCCGTCATCGCCGGGGGTGTCGTTGTCGGGGTCTCCCTCCTCTGAGCACCCGGGAGGACCGTCGGCGCCGGACATCGACCCGGACACGATCCCCACGGTAGAGCACGGAGGGGAGCCGCCGGGACATCGAGCGCCTTCGCCCGTCGACCTGTCGCTGTCCACCAACCCGTACGGGCCTCCGCCGTACTTCGGGCTCGCGATCGAGAGGGGCCGCCGAGAGGTAGCAGCGTACCCCGACCCTCGGCAGGTCGAGCTCACGCAGCGGATCGAGGCGGAGCTCCACCTCGACCGCGACGAGGTCCTGCCGGCCGGCAGCGCTTCGGAACTGCTGCGGATCGCGATCGCAGCGTACGGCGTCGGGCGTCCCGTCCTCCTGGCGCCGTTCACGTACGGAGAGTACGGCCGTGTCGCCGCGTCCGTCGGGGCCTCCGTGACGTTCGGGCCGATGCCGGGGCTGCTCGTAGACCCCGAAAGCTGGGCGGACCTCGTGGTCCCCAGCTCTCTCGTCGTCCTAGCGAACCCGGCGACCCCGACCGGGCAGTATCTCACCCCGCGCGAACTCGCTCCGCTGCTGGAAGCGGTCGGTCGCCGACATGCGCTCCTCCTGGTCGACGAGAGCTACCTGCCGTTCGTACCGGGCGCGCGGAGCGTGACGGGCTCGAGCGAGAACCTGCTGACGGTTTTCTCCTGGTCGAAGATGCTCGGGACCCCTGGGCTCCCCCTCGGGCATGCGACAGGATCCCAGGAAGTTCTCCGGGTCCTCCGTGGTCACATCCTTCCCTGGAGTGTCGGTCCGTTCGCCCGGCA
>JASHYB010000033.1 GCA_030043255.1 Thermoplasmata archaeon
GACCTCCCGGTCGGGGTGCTTGCGCTGGAGCTCCGAGATCCGGCTGAGGACGTCCTCGAGGGTCGTCGTCTCGTCATTCGGGTCGATCCTCAGGTGGACCGTCTTCTCGGCTCGATCGGGCGACGCGCCCGTTCCGGGCATGAGGCTCCGGAGGCGTGGGAGCGCCGAGGGGGGCTTAAGGGTTCGTTGGGCGGTCCGCGCCCCGCGCCGACGAACCCTCGGAGCCTCGCGTACCGGGTCCGCGGGCCGTCGAAACCGTAATCGACCGACCCCGACTCCGAGCGCCTACATGGCCGGTCGGTACGCTTCGCCCGGCGGCCGGGAGGGCTCCGGGGACCTGAGCGAGTCGGAGATCGCCGTCCACTGGGCCGAAGAGGAGTACTTGGCCCCACCTGCCGAGCTCGCCCGCACCGCGAACTTGCGCGACCCTGGTCTGCTGGAGCGCTTCGCGCCCTCCGCGTTCCCGGGATGCTTCGAGGAGTACGCCGCGTTGCTGACGTGGCGGCGGCGCTGGGACCAGGTCCTGGATGCTCAACGACCTCCGTTCTACCGGTGGTTCGTCGGGGGCTCGCTGAACGTCGCCGAAAACTGCGTCGACCGCCACCTGGCCACGGCCGCGGAGCGGCCGGCGATCGTCTTCGTCCCGGAGCCGGAGGGGGAACCGGACGTCGTGCTGACCTACGGCGAGCTGCACCGCAGGGTCCAGGAGCTGGCGGCGGTCCTACGCGACGACTTCGGCTTGGTCGCCGGTGACCGGGTGACGATCCATCTCCCGATGGTCCCGGAGCTGCCGGTCACGATGCTGGCCTGCGCGCGGCTCGGCCTGGTGCACTCGGTGGTCTTCGGGGGGTTCAGCGGGGAGGCCGCCGGCCACCGCAGTGCCGATTGCGCCAGCCGACTGTTCGTCACGACCGACGGCTACTGGCGGGGAGGACGGGTCGTCGACCACCTCGCCAACCTGCCGAGCTCGATGGAGGCGGCCCGTGCGGACGGGCACCCCCCCGAACGGGTCCTGGTCTTTCGTCGCTACCCGGACCGGTCCCTCTCCGCCGAGAGGCTCGACCCGTCTCGGGACGTCGAGGCCTCCGTCGCGCTCGCCCGGCACGCCGGGGCGCGGGTCGAACCGCGGGCGCAGCCGTCGGACGCTCCGCTGTTCCTGATGTACACGAGCGGGACGACCGGCCGGCCGAAGGGCTGCCAGCACGCGACCGGCGGCTACCTCGCGTACGTCACCGGCACCGCCCGCAGCATCCTGGACCTCCACCCCGAGGACGTGTACTGGTGCCTCGCCGACATCGGCTGGATCACCGGCCATTCGTACATCGTCTACGCGCCGCTCGCGCTCGGCGCCACGACCGTCGTCTACGAGGGGGTCCCGGCGCAGCCGGACCCCGGTCGGCCGTGGCGCGTCGCCGAGCGGCTCGGGGTGACCGTCTTCCAGACCTCCCCGACGGCGATCCGCCTGCTCCGTCGCCTGGGCCCGGAGCGACCCCGCGAGCACCGCCTGCGCTTCCGGGTGCTGGCGACGGTCGGCGAGCCGATCGAGCCGGAGGCGTGGCGCTGGTACTACCGCGAGGTCGGCCGGGGCCGGGCGGCGGTGGTCGACACCTGGTGGCAGACCGAGACCGGCGGCATCCTCTGCTCGACCAAGCCCGCGCTGGACCGCATGAAGCCGGGCAGCTGCGGCCCCGGCGCGCCGGGGATCCGCCCGGCGATCCTCGACGAGGACGGCCAGGAGGTCCCCCACGGCTCCGGTCGGGCCGGCAACCTGGTCCTGCTCGCGCCGTGGCCGGGGCTGATGCAGACGATCTGGGGGGACCCGGACCGCTTGGTCCGGCAGTACTTCGCCAAGTACAACCGCGACCGCTCCAGCACCGACTGGCGCGACTGGCCGTATTTCGCGGGGGATGCGGCGCTGATCGCCGCCGACGGTTACGTGCGCATCCTCGGCCGGGTGGACGACGTCATCAACGTCGCCGGGCATCGGCTCGGCACCAAGGAGATCGAGTCGGCCTGCCTCACCGTCCCGGAGGTCGCGGAAGCGGCCGCGGTTCCGGTCGCTGACGAGCTCAAGGGACGGCTGCCGGACGTCTACGTCGCCCTGCGGCCGGGCTGGGCGGGGTCGCCGCAGGAGGTGGAGGCGCGGGTGGTGCGGGCGATCGAGACGTCGATCGGCAAGATCGCCCGCCCCCACCGGGTCTGGGTCGTGCCGGACATGCCGAAGACCCGCTCCGGGAAGATCCTGCGCCGAGTCCTCGCCGGGATCTCCAACCACCGCGACACCGGCGACGTCACGACGCTCGCGAACCCGGAGGTCGTCGCCCAGATCCGCGAGCAGGTCGACCGGGACCGCGGCCCGTAGGACGCGCGGCTAGGTGTGGGCCCCCCCCACGATCGCGTGCGGGGCGTACTGACGGATGCGCAGCAGGTGGATCGAGACGACGATCAGCCAGAGCAGCAGGGGGGCGACGATGAGGCGCTCCGTGCCCCCCTGGCCGAGGCCCTGCCAGACGTGGCCGGCGTACAGCCCCAGCCCGAGCAGGCCCACGAGGCCGGAGATCGCCGTGTAGGCGCGGAAGCCGCTCCAGCGGGTGTCGCGGAACATGGCGACCCCGAGGATGACGAGCCCGAGGTTGCCGATCAGGAAGGCGGTCAGGGCGGAGGCCGAGTGCACCGTCAGGTTGACGTTCTCCGGCGAGAGGCCCACCCCGATCGCGCCGGCCGAGCCGACGGCGATCAGGGCGAGGCCGATGGTCGCGGTCCGTCGGGTGGGAAAGCCGGTCCGCACCAGGACGACGCCGAGGATCCCGAGCAGCCCGAGGGCGACGATCGAGCCGTTGAAGACGTCGTGCAGCGGCGAACAGACGTCGTGCGAGGTCGCGGTGGGCCACGCCCCGCACTGGGTGTTGCCGAGGTCGCTGATCACGTTGTTCGCCAGGCTGTAGGCCGGATGACCGGTCCAGGCGAGCTGGACGATCGCCATCGCCAGCAGGAACTGGATCGAGGCGACCAGCCAGATCACGGCGGCGTGGTGGACCGAGCGGTGGACCAGCGGCCCGTGGCGCTCGATCGGCGTCGTGCTGGACGGTTCGTCGGCGGCGGGCGTCTGCGGTTCATCCTGCATCGTCGGATCACCCTACCTCAGGGAGCGAGAACTCCACGAGGAGCGTACGTCGGCAGCCGCAGGAGTCGAAGGCCGGCGACCACCAGCCACAGGAGGAGCGGGGCGACGATCAGCCGCTCCATCCCGCCCGGGCCCGGGTAGACGCCGGCGAGGAACAGGAACGTGGCCACCAGGCCGAGGATCCCCGAGAAGAGCGTGTAGGCCCCGAGCCCCGCCCATCGGACGTCCGAGAACATCGCGAGCGCCAGGACGACCAGCGCCAGGCTGCCGACGAGGAACGCGTCCGCCGAGACGATCTCGTGGATCGTGAGCGCGACGTTCTCGGGGAAGATCCCCACGCCGACCGCCCCGAGGCCGGCGACGGCGACCAGGTTCCGTCCGACGAAGCCGGCGCGCCGGCTCGTGAACCCCGCTCGGACCAGCACGGCCCCCACGATCGCCAGCAGTCCGAGCACGATCACCGAGGCGTTGAAGACATCGTGCGCGGGGGAGCACAGATCCGGGGAGTTGGCGTTCGGCCACGGCCCGCACTGGGTGTTGCCGAGGTCGCTGATGTAGTTGTTCACCAGGCTGTAGCCGGGGTGACCGGTCCAGGCCAGCTGGACCACGACCATCGCCAGGACGAACTGCAGCGAGCCGACCAGCCAGAGGACCCCCCCGTGACGGACCGCGCGGGGCACCCGAGGCCCCGCCGGAGCGGCGGCGCTCGCCATCGCCGGGCTGCCTCACGCCGCGAGGGCGCGGGGGAGCTGCGCGCCGCGAAGGAAAGGGCCGTCCAATACGACCCTGCCGCACGTCGGAACGTCTCGATACGGCATCCTCTACGCCGGTCGCATCGAGGGCCTCGTATAAATGGCTCGGCTCGCACTCGCGGGGCGAGGTCCTGCGGGTGGCGCGACGCTCGTCGGACCAGTCCCCGGGACCTTCGAGGGCCGGAGGACCGGCCCCTGAGGCGGACCGAGCTGCCGCCGCCCCCAGCCCCCACGCCCGATTCCTGGAGCTCCCGGAGGACCGGGCGCTGCGCGAATGGCGACGCTACGAGGGAACGGCCCAGCGCGAGCTGTTCCGGCAGCTTCGGGAGCGCTTCCTCGACCGCCACGCGGTGCCCACGGGCTGGACGATCGACGTCGGCTCCGGCCCCGGGCGTTTCACCGCCCGTATCGGCGGCGCGGAGGCGCGCCGCATCGCCCTCGACCTCTCCCCCCAGATGTTGCGCCTCGGACGTCGCTTGACCCCGACCTCGACGCCCGAGTCGGCCGTCGACCGGGTCCGGGGCGACGCCCTGCGCCCGCCGTTCGCGGCCGGGAGCTTGGCCGAGGTCGTCGCGGTCGGTAACACCCTGGGTTTCGAGGGGACGGAGGGCCCGGAACTGCTGGGCCAACTGGAGGGGCTGGTCCGCCCGGGCGGGGTGCTGGTCCTCGAGATCGCCCCGGGCCCGGGGCAGCGCTCGAGCTACCTGCGCCGGCTGCCGGTCGGGGCAGTGGTGCGCCTGCTCGCCTCCCCGCCGACCCTGGTCGCCGCCCGGACCCGCCGTGAGCCGTTCTCCCGAGAGCCCCGACGTCATCGGGAGGCCGGTTTCCACCGGTGGACCGTCGCCGAGCTCTCCGCGCGCTGGGCCGCGCGAGGCTGGAGCGTACGGGAAACGATGGCGGTCGCGCCGGCGCTGGGGGCCGATCCCGGGCGGTTGAAGGAGATCGCCCGGGCGTCCCGGAGCTGGGCCCACCTGCTGGAGCTCGAGGAGGAACTGGGCCGGGAGCCCGCCCGCTGGCCCGACGCCGCGGCGGTGCTGCTGGCCGCACAGCGCGCCGCTCGAATCACAAGCTAATTGAACGGGGGAAGACCCTCGAATCTCGAGGCCGATGCCGAAACGGACGACGCGGCCCGACCCGGACGCTCCCGTACGCCCCCGCCTGTCGGTGGCCCACGAGGACCTGGAGGTCGCCCGCCGCGAGGCGCTCCTGCAGCTGCGCATCGGGCGCTCGGCCCACGTCGCGGCCATCGCCGTCAGCGCGGCGCTCGCCCTGGACGCGATCATCGTCTGGTTCCTCTTCCCGTCGCTCCCGGGGCTGTCGAGCTCGACGACCGGGTTCGGGGCGGTCACCGCCTCGTTCTACCTGCTCCTCCCGCTCGCCGCGGCGTTGTCGGTGACCGCGGTCGGGCTCGCCGCCAAGTGGGAGACGTTCCAGATCTGGCCCTGGGAAGCGCACTTCTCGCTGAGCGTCGGCGGTTTCGGCCTCGCGGTCCTCGCCTTGCTGCTCTACGCCCTGCGTCTCGCCGGCACCGGACCGACGGGGCACCTCGCCCCGTACCCGTGGTTCGTCCTGCTGAGCCTCGGCGCGACCACCGTCGGGTTGCTCGGGATCGCGGCGACCTGGCAGCCGTGGGGCAGCCGCCAGTGGATCAGCGCCCTGACGGCGGTCGCCCCGGTCCTCCTCGGGGTCATCCTCTTCGCGCCCGGCAACGCCTCCGAGCACCTCGCGGCCTCGCTCCTGCTCGCGGCGATCCTCTACCAGACCAGCGGCTCGTTCCTGCACCTCGTCTCCTCGGGCACCGGCCCGCACGAGGACGCGGTGGTGCTGACCGGCCAGAACCGCATCGCCCGCATCGCGCAGGAGGTCGGTCAGCGGGAGGAGGCGATCCGCTTCCGCGAGTCCGCGCTCGTCAAGCGCGAGGCCGCGGCGGAGAGCACCGAGGCGGTCCTGCGACGCCGCAGCGAGGCCCAGGCGGAGCGCCAGGCGACCTCCGAGAAGGTCGAGGCGGCCCAAGACGCGCAGGCGGACGCCCTGGCGGCGAAGGAGCGGGACCTCGTCGGCCGCGAGGCGGCGCTGGAAGGGAATCTCAAGAGCCTCGAGGAGCGCAAGCAGGAACTGGAGCTCCAGGTCCAGACGCTCGCGCGCCAGGCCCCGGAGGTCGCCGCCCGCGAGGAACGGCTCGCCAAGGCCGAGGGGGAGCAGACCCGTCGGGACGTCGAACTGCAGTCCCGCCGCGGCGACCTCGACCGGCGCGAGGCGGGGATCTCCGAGAGCGAGGCCCGCACGGCGGCCCGCCGCAAGGAGATCGACCAGAAGACGACGGAGCTGCTCCGGCGGGAGGGGGAGGTGGCGGCCCGGGAGCGCTCCGCGCCGGGCCTGCCGACGCCGGGCGGGCCGACCCGGGTCACCCCCCCTCCGGCCGACCTCGCCCAGCGCGAGTCGAACCTCCAGCAGCTCAAGGCGGTCCTGGACGAGCAGAACGCTCAGTTGGGTCGGCGCTCCAAGGACGTGAGCGAGAAGGCGAAGGCGCTCGAGGGGACGCTCCGTCAGATCGTCGAACGCCAGGCCCATCTCGCCGCCCGCGAGACCGCGATCAGCCAGCGGGAGGCAGACCTGAACGACCGGCTGAAGTCGGCCGACGAACGCCGGCTCCAGTTCGAAACCGCCTCCCGCGACTACCAGCGACGCCTCGACGAGGTCGGCAAGCAGCAGGTGAGCACGGCGCAGAAGGGCGCCGACCTAGACCGTAACCTGCAGGCGATCGGGAGCCGGGAGAAGGCGCTCGCCGAGCGGGAGGCCCGCCTGCAGGCGGCCGTCGCCGAGCTCGATCGTCGCGAGGAAGACGTCGTCCACCGGGAGCGATCGCTGGAGGCAGACGCGGCCGAGGTCAGCTACCGCCGCCAGGAGTACGCGCGGGAGGGAGACCTCCCGTTCGCCGGCCTGCTCGCGGTCGCCGCCGCCGAGCGGCAGGAGGCCGGCGTCGTCGACATCGCCGGACGTACGCCACGGGGTCGCCGCGGCCGGCCGGCCCCCGGGGGTTCCGAGCCGGCGACCGACGAGCCGTCGATGCTCGCGCCCGCCTCGGGCCGCAAGTACCCGGACCGCCTGCCGAGCGGGACCCCTCGCCTGGACGACCTGCTCCTCGGCGGCCTCCCCCCGAAGAGCCACGTGGCCCTCGTGGGGGACGCCTTCGTCGGCAAGGAGGTGGCGCTCTTCGCGTTCGTCGCCGAGGGGCTGAAGCGCTCGGAGCCGGTGCTGCTCGTCACCGCCTCCCGCTCGCCCACCGAGATCGGCGAGAGCCTGGGGATCGTGCTCCCGCAGTTCCGCCAGTACGAGCAGATGGGCTCCGTCACCTGGATCGACGCGTCGGGCACCGGGACCGCCGACGGGCCCCGGCGCCTCACGGCGAAGAGCTCGGACGACCGGGCGGGGATCCTCACCGCGCTCGTGACCGCCGCCAAGCAGGCGGAGGAGACCGCGAAGGGGGGCGCCTTCCGGGTCGGCTTTCTCGGCCTCTCCGCGGTCCTCGCCCACGCCGACGAGCGCGCGAGCTTCTCCTTCCTGCAGAACGTCGTCGGGATCCTCAAGCCGCGCAACGCGCTGGCGATGTACGCCCTCGAGGCGGGGGCGCTGACCGAGGCGCAGGTCGAGTCACTGCTCGGCCGGATGGACGGCGCGATCCTGTTCAAGCAGGAGCGGGACCGGACCTTCCTCTCGGTGAAGGGGTTCGGCGACGTCGCCACCCACGAGTGGGTGGAGGTCCGCGCGACGGGCCGGTCACTCGTGATCGGTTCGTTCGCCCTGGAGCGGATCCGCTAGGACCTGGGTCCGCTCGCGCAGCCCGACGTACTCCGAGCGGTCGACCACGTGCCGCGGGCGCTCCCCCGCGAACCATCGAGCCAGGTTGTCGAGCGCCGTTCGCAGCGCGTAGGCCTGCACCGGTGGGGCGAAGCCGGCCCAGTGCGGGGAGCCGACGAAGTTCGGCAGGCTCGTGAACGGGAACCGGCTCGTCAGGCGCCCGTGGGCGAAGTCCTCGGCCCACCAGACGTCCAGCGCGGCCCGGAACCGCGGGTGGCTCTCGAGGTGGCGGTAGAGCGCCTCCTCGTCGACGGTCCCGCCCCGGCCGACGTTGACGAAGACGGCGTCCTCGCGCATCGCGTCGAACGCTCGGGGACCCAGGGAGCGGACGGTCCGCGTCGTGAGCGGCCGCGCGTCCACGACCAGCGCCGCCTCGCTCAGCGCCTCGAGCAGCTGGTCGGCCCCGTACATCCGGTCGGCGCCGGGAGCCGGGGCGCCGGTCCGGCCCAATCCCTGGACGCGCGCCCCGAGCGCGTGAAGCCGCTCCGCGAGCGCGCGGCCGATCTCCCCGTAGCCCAGGATCAGCGCGGTCTGCTGCCAGAAGGACCTCAGCTCCGGGGCCGGTCGCGCCCGTCCCGCGGCGACCGCCGCCTGGCCCTCGAGGACGCACCGGGAGCAGGCGAGGGCCAGCGCGAGCGCGTGCTCCGCGACGAACGGGGCGTACCCTCCGACGTTCCCGGCGACCTCGACCCCGGGCGGGAACCGCTCGAACGGCAGGTCGTCGACCCCCGCGAAGAGCCGCTGGACGAACCCGAGACGGGGAAACCCCGCCGGATCGGCGCGGGGGTCCTCGCGCAGGTACGCGCCGAGGAGGATCGCTTCCACCGCCGAGCGGTCGGAGGCCTCCGGGTCCGACGGCAGGGCGAACGGTACGCCGGGGAGACGCTGGGCGACGGTCTCCCGCAGACCGGGGCGCTCCGGGACGGCCAGGAGGAGGCGGGGCGTCGGGCCGGTCACGTCGGGGCGAGACCTCCGGGCCACTTGGGGTCAGCGACGGACCGGCAGGCGTTTTGGCTCCTCCGAAGCTCGTACCCCGCCATGGGGGGCTCGTCGCGACGACCAGCCGGTGGGCCGGGGGACGACGGCGCGCGCAGGCTGCTGTCGCTGGATCTCTGGCACACCTTGGTGTACCTGGAGCCGGAGGCGGAAGAGGCGTACATGCGCGCGCAGGTCGACCTCGCCGCCCGGGTGCTGGTGGAATCGCCCAGCGTGCGCCCCGGACCTCCCGCTCAGGAGCTCGAGCTCCGGTCCGCGTTCGAACGGGCCTACGCCGACGCGGTCGCCGCTTCGCAGCAGGGGCGCAGCGTTCCTCCGTCGGCGCAGATCGCGGCCGCGGGGGATCGTACGGGGCGGCGGCCCAGCGCCGGAGCCTACCTCGAGGGGCTGCGGGCGCTGGTCGACGCGACACCGTTCCGGGTCGCCCCCGACGCTCTCGCGGTACTGGACCGCCTGCGCGGCGACGGGTGGGCGACCGCGGTCGTCTCGAACACCGTCGGCGAGCCGGGGGCGACGCTGCGACCGGTCCTCCGACGGTCCGGCTTCGCGTCCCGGCTGGATGCGTACGTGTTCAGCGACGAGCTGCCGTGGACCAAGCCTGCGCCCGAGATCTTCCGCGAGGCGCCGGCTCGACTGGGGATCCCCCTCACGGCCACCGTCCACGTCGGCGACGGCTGGGTCGACATCGAGGGCGCCCGCCGCGCCGGTCTGCGGGCGGGGGTGCTGTACACCGGCCTGCAGGAGTACGGCGCGCGCTACCGCTCGCTGTTCCTGCCCGACGGCTGGGAACGACCGAAGACCGACCACCAGGTCGCGCGATGGACGGAGCTGCCGGACGTGCTCAGCCAGCTGCGGTAGGTCGCCCCGGTCGGGACGCGCTACTCCTCGCCCATGTGCCGAGGCTTCGGGATCACTTTCGGCTGGTCCGCTTCCGTCGGCATCCCGGTCTTGCCCTCCACGATGTCGCAGTCGCGCCAGTTGACCCCGACCGTGACCCGGGGGAAAGAGACCTTGAGGGTGTAGTTCGCCAGCTTGCCGATCACGAGCCCCTGGGAGCCGGCGACCAGGTTCGAGTTCATCACCGACAGGTCCCGGGTCAGGATGACGCGGGTCTCCCCGAAGACGATGCGGCTCAGCTCCGAGCGGTCCTGCACCGTCCCTCGTCGCCCGCCGGAGGGCTGCGAGAGCATAACCCCGAGGGTGGTCGTCCCGAGTTCCCGGTCCTGTAGATCGACAGGTTGAGCTCCCGCAGAGCGTGCTCGGGCGGGGGAACAGATCCGAGGTCGTCTGCGGGGAAAAGGGGAGGCTCCAACCGTGGACTCGAAAGTTCGGCCCGCGGCGTGCCGGTGAGCTCCTGGGAGTTCACGAGCCGTCCGCCGGCCCCCCTGGACGGTGGGGCGTTCCCAGGGGCTGGGCCAGACCGTGGCGGCCGCCCTCCACGATGGCGGCCATCCGGGTGGTACCCGTGCCCAACTATTGGAATGTATGTCGGATTTACCCAATAAGCCCAAATAGACTCCAATAATTTGACGGCCCAGGTAACGATGGATGCCGTAGCCAACCCGTTCTCGCCGGGAGCGGGCGCCTACCCGCCCGAGCTGGTCGGCCGTCAGGAGACCCTCGAGCGTGCGCGCGTACTGCTGGCCAGGGTCATACAAGGCAGAACGGCCAAGAGCCTGCTGATGACCGGCCTGCGGGGTGTGGGCAAGACCGTTCTGCTCAACGAGGTCAAACGACTCGCGAGCGCCTCAGGCTTCCGTACGCTTTTCGTAGAGACCCCGGAGCAAGCCGGACTGCTCCCCCACCTCACTCCCCAGGTCCGCGGGCTCCTGCTGGACCTCGATCGAGGCGCCGGCGTCAGCGCCCGGGTGCGTCGGGCTCTTGGCGTACTGAAGTCCTTCGCCTCCGCGGTTCGAGTCGGCTACGCGGGGCTCGAAGTTTCCCTGGACTTCGAAGCGGAACCGGGGGTGGCGGACAGCGGAGACCTGGAGAACGACCTGGCGGAGCTGTTCGTCGCCCTGGCGGAAGCGGCTAAGGATCGGGGTACGGGGCTGGCGCTTCTCATCGATGAACTGCAGTACATTTCCGAACTGGAGCTCCGCGCCCTGACGATGGCCATGCATCGGCTCGCGCAAGAGCAGCTCCCGCTGGTGCTGGTCGGCGCGGGACTCCCCACGCTGCCCGGCTTGGCCGGTCGGGCCCGGTCGTACGCCGAGCGCCTCTTCGACTACCCCAGCATCGGCGCCCTCAGTCGGTCCGAGGCCGACAGGGCCATCGTGGCGCCGATGGCGACCGCTGGCGTGCAGATCGAACGAGCGGCGCTGGAGGAGATCTTCTCCCAGACCCGGGGCTATCCTTACTTCCTGCAAGAGTGGGCGTATCAGACTTGGAACCGTGCGACCGGGTCGCCCGTCACGCTCGAGGCCGTCCGGCAGGCTACGCCCATCGTAACGGCACGGCTGGACGAGGGATTCTTTCGGGTGCGCTTCGACCGCCTGACCCGGGCCGAACGCCGCTACCTCCGCGCCATGGCCGAGGTCCCTTCGAACGAACGCACGACGGGTCGCGTGGCGGAGATCCTGGGGTTCAAAGTGACCAGCATGGGGCCGAATCGGGCGAACCTCATCAGCAAAGGAATGGTCTACAGTCCGGAGCACGGTAGACTGGACTTTACCGTCCCGTTGTTCGACGAGTTCATGCGACGGACGATGCCGGAGCTCTAGCTTCCCACGAACCCGCATCCCTCGAGCGCTCTCGGGCACGGCGGGGCCGAATCGAGATCGGTCAGCGGACAGCTTCGCGCGCCAGCCGACGGTCCGTAGCAAGCCGGTGCGGAAGCGCTCCGTAGTGGCCGGTCCGGGGGGACCGAGCCTTCTTCCCGGCCTGCCCCCCGCCGTGTCCGGCGGTGGGTGGCTCCGAGCCATGCCCTGCCCGCCTCCCGACCGAGACCGAACGCGCGAACCGGACCTCGAAGCCCCCGAACGGTGGCAGGACCCGCCGGGTACGGGTTCCCCTCAGCTTACGGGGTTTATGTAGTTGGAGCACGCCGGCAGGGAGCATATGCCGGCGAGCGATACGGCGACGATGAGCGGCTCTTCGATGGTGGCGGACGCCTCCTCCGCGACCGGGAGCAAGAGCACGAACGGATGGGCCAGCCCCGCGATCCTGGGGTTCCTGGCCTTCGGCCTGACGATCATCCTGTTCGGGCTGAGCAACCTGCCCAAGCCGTACGGCAACGGGTTCGTCGGCTTCACCGGGGTCCCGGCGATCGAGGTCGTCCTCGGCGGCCTGGTCCTGGGGCTGGTCGGCCTGATCACCCTCTGGAAGGGGCACCTCTACTGGGGGAGCGCCTTTCTCGGCTACGCGGCGTTCTGGATCACCCTCAGCGAGGCGGGGGCCCACGGCTACGGGACGGCGGGCTTCGCGTTCATCTGGCTGCTGTTCACCCTGACCTTCCTGATCAGCTCCTTCAAGCACGGCTGGGGGACGTTCATCTTCCTCCTCTTCCTGTTCGTCGGGTTCATCCTGCTGGTGGTCGAGTTCTGGCAGATGGGCGGCGGCACCAAGATCTCCTC
>JASHYB010000034.1 GCA_030043255.1 Thermoplasmata archaeon
TCCCGAGGTCGGTCGGCCGCGGGAGTGCAGCAGTAGTGCGACGGCGAGGGCGACGCATCCGAGGCCCGCCGCGTAGCAGGCGAGCAGCGGGGGGAGGTCGAGCACCGGACGGCTCGGTATCACTCCGGTGAGGAGGAGTATCGGGGGCGGCACGAGGAGCGCGAACGCGACATAGATGGCCGCCCGGATGGCAGGGCGTTCTTGCCTGAAGGGCCGGTCCCCGAACATCGGCGCGACGACATGTTCCTGCGGGCACTTAAACTGGGAGGAGCCCCTCCACAACCCCCATTACTCGGGGGGACTGTATCCGGCCGTCGATGGCTCCGGACGCCGACCCGGTCAAGGCTCCCGCCGGGGCCGCCCTGCTGCCCGGGGAGCTCGACCCGTTCCTCAACGGCAGCGTCTGCCGGACGATCACGGTCCGCGGCGAGCCCGGGGTCGGCAAGACGACCTTCGGGCTCGGCGTGCTCCGGGCGTTCCGGGGCCACCGGACCTTCCTGACCACGCGCGTTCCCCTGGACGTCCTCCGTCAGCAGTTCGCCTGGCTGGACGAGCCCGCCGAGCCCCCGATCGCGATGATCGAGTTCCTGCGGTTCCGCTCGCTGCCCGCCACCGGGGTGCTGAGCGTCGATCACCTCCGCCAGACCCTGCAGGCCCGGGCGAGCGACCTCGTCGACATCAGCCAGGTGATGAACCTCCCGCCGGTCCTGTCCGACCGGCTGACCTCCCTGCCTCCGGGGCCGTCTTTGGTCGTCATCGACTCGTGGGAGGCCTGGGTCGAGAACGTCCTCGGCTCGTCGTCGATCAACCTCGACGCCCCCACGACCCGCTGGGAGCTGGAGCGCTCGATGCTCGACCAGATCCTGGCGACCGGCGCCCACGTGATGATGGTGACCGAGCGGGACCAGCGGACTCGGTTCGACTACATCGTCGACGGCTCGCTGCTGCTCGCCTCCGGGGAGGTGGAGGGCCGGGAGGAGCGCTGGATCGAGATCTCCAAGCTGCGGGGGGCCCGCATCCGCAACCGCAGCTACCCGTTCACGCTCGAGGAGGCCCGCTTCCGCATCCTGCGGGCGAGCCCCTGGGACGGGACCCGGCCCGCCCGGGCCGAGCCGGACCCCCAGCCGACGAACCCGGCGCTGTGGCCGGGCGCGAGCGCCTTCGCCGCGAGCTTCGGCCGGCTCCCCCCGCACGGGCCGCTGCTGATCGACGTCGACGCCGAGACCCCGGTCCGGCTGGCCTGGGAGCTGACGCTGCCGATGATCGAGTCGTCGGTCGCGGCCGGGGGGCGCGTTGTCGTCCGCCCGCCGGTCCTGCTCGACCCGAAGGAGGTCTGGGCCTCCCTCGCGGCGTTCCGTCCGCCCGCTGAGCTGGTCCGGTCGGTCCGGCTCACCCCACCGCCCGGCGGGCTCCCTCCGGGGGAGGTCCCTCCCGAGGCGTACCTCAGCCCGGGGGAGCCGGCGGCCGCTCCGGCCGTCCCCTCGGGCACGGCGCCGGCCGTCCCGTCGGCCGAGCTCTCCGCCGGCGGGCGGCAGGCGCTCGAGTTCCTGCGGGGCGGCGACGGGGCGCTGGGCCGCAACCTCGCCGTGATCTTTCCCCTCCCGTGGGAGGCGGTCGACGCGCGGGGCGGGATCGACGAGTACCTCCGGCTGCTGGTGCAGGCCCGCTACGCGGGGCTCGCCTTCTCGAGCACGGTCGTCCTGCCCCAGGCGGACCCGATCCTGGGCCTGCTCCGGAGCCGGGCGCAGCTCCACCTGAGCCTCCGTACCCGTCGGGGACAGGCGTTCCTCTACGGGGTCCGTCCGTGGACGCCGGCGCTCCTGGTCGACCGGAGCGCGGCGGACCCCTCCCGGAGCGGGCCGTACGTCCTGCGCCAGATGATCTGACCCGCCGGCGGCGGACTAGCGCGGCGGCAGCGGCGGCTCCGGCGGGACGATCGCGGTGGGGATCCCCCGGCGGGCCAGTTCCGCGCGGAACGGCGCCGCGGGGACCGCGCGCTCCGGCGGCACGACGCCCTCGCCCCGGAGCTGCCCCCGCAGGATCATCTCGGCGCCGATCGCCCCGGCGGTCCCCACCGCGTACTCGGTCGCCGCCAGATGCCAGGCCGGCCAGGGGGGGAAGCGGGCGTAGGCGTGGACGGTGGCCGGGCGTCCGGCCCGGGTACCCTGCAGCTCGATGTCCAGGACCTCCCAGTCGTCGACCGGGGCCCCCGGCCGCGGGCCGAGCAGGTTCTCCCGGCGCAGCAGCGCGAGCAGGAAGTCGCGGGGGACGACGGGGGACCCGCGGACGTCGACCGGCCGGTCGGAGCCGAGGCCGAGCTCCGCCAGGTTCCGGGCGAGCTCGATCCCCGGCCCCCCCTCCTTCCACTCGCAGCGACGCAATCCCTTCTCCCGCAGCGAGGTCGGCAGCGTCGCCGGCTCGGAGTGCAGGGTCCGGTACACGGTGGTCCGGCCCACGGGCGGCGGGAAGGCGTACTCCTCCGCCCCGCTGAGCGGGGGCTGCTCCCGGTACGCGCCCTCCTCGAAGAGGACCGCCGGCTGCACCATCTCGTCCAGGAACGTCGCGGGGGACCAGCTGAACGACAGCGGGCTGTCGGTCGCCAGGTCGCGCCAGCCGTCCCGCAGGACGATCGACTCGACGTGCTCCAGCTGCTCGGCCGCCGCGACGGCGAGCACGTTGGAGACGCCGGGGACCTGCCCGAGACCGGGTACGGCAAGCAGGCGGGCCTCCCGGAACGCGCCGTCCAGCTCGAGCTGCCGACGGGTCGTATGGAAGAGGCCGCCGAAGTCGAGGTACGGGACCCGAGCCTCCAGGGCGGCCGCCATCGCCGCGAGGTTGTGCAGGTACGGGCTCGCGTTGACGACGACCGACGCCCCCCGCAGCAGGCGCACGGTCGACTCACGGTCGCGGACGTCCAGGTCGGCCACCGACGCGCTCGGCCCCGCGGCCCGGGCGGCGGCGTTGGCGAGCTCACGGTCGACGTCGGCCGCCACCACCTCGTCGGCGACCCCGCCGGCGGCCAGTTGGCGCACCGCCGCCCGGCCGGTCAGTCCCCCACCGCCGAGGACCACCGCGCGCATCGTTCCGACCGGCGCGGCCCCTAGCGGCGCCGGCGACCGGGGGCCCGTCGGCGGGGCGTCGGTCGTCGGGTCCTGGCGGGGCGCCCCCGCGCGGGCGGGCCTTGGGCGTCGATCCACGCCCGGACCCGCGCGTCGACCTCGCCGAGCGGCAGTCCCCCTTCGCCGAGCACGACGTCGTGGAAGGCGCGTTCGTCGAACCGGTCGCCGAGCGTCCGCTCGGCGAGCCGGCGCAGCTCGAGGAACTTCAGCTGGCCGATCTTGTAGGCGAGCGCCTGCGCCGGCATCACCAGGTAGCGGTCGACCTCGACCTGGATGTCGAGGTCGCTCATGCC
>JASHYB010000190.1 GCA_030043255.1 Thermoplasmata archaeon
CGGCCGCGACGCCCGCGTCCCGGCGCGCGCGGGCCGGCCCGTGAGCGGGCCCCCCGTCTGGAGGAACCCCCTCCACGCCTACCGCGACGGCCTTCGGGTCGCCGCGATCGCCGACGCCGCGCTCGCGGTCGTGGACGCCGGCGTGGCCCCGGACCCCGGGCCCGGTGCGTTCGGCGCGCAGCACCCGGCCCGGTACCGCTCCTTCGCCACCGAGGGGACCGAGGCGTGGGAGGCCGCCTTGGAACGGAGCCGGGAGGGGAGCCCGACGTTCCTCACCGCCCTGCTCAGCCGCCGGTTCGAGCCGCTGGTGCCGTCGGTCGTCCGGGACGCCTTCCTCCCGCGCCGCAACCTGAAGCTGGTCGGCGTGCCGCCGTCCGACGGCCCGCTCGCCTTCGAGGACGACCTGGGCCGGTTCCGCAGCGTCCCCGGCGCGACGATCGTCGCCCCCGCCGACGCGCCGACCAGCCGCAGCGCCACGATCGCCCTCGCCGCCCACGAGGGGCCGGCCTACCTGCGCCTGCCGGAGGCCGGCGCGCCGGTCGTCTCCGACGGCGCGTTCGCCCTGGGCCGGGCGAACGAGCTGAGGCCGGGAGAGGACCTCGCGGTACTCGCGCTCGGCCCGATGGTCGCCCGGGCCCGGGAGCTGGCGGAGGAGCTCGCCCGGGTCGGCCTCTCCGTGCGGGTGCTGGACGTCGCCTCGGTCAAGCCGCTGGACGAGGCGGCGGTGCTCCGGGCGGCCCGGGACACCGGCGCGATCCTGGTCGCCGAGGCGGCCCCGCTCCTCACCGGGGTCGGCGCGCAGGTCGCGGCGATCACCGCGGAGAACTACCCGGTGCCGGTCCGCCGCCTGGGCTGGCCGGACCTCTGGCCGGAGCGCCCGGGGGAGGAGGCGCGGGACGCCCTCGGGCTCTCCGCCGAGCGGCTGCGGGACGAGGCCTTCGAGCTCCTGCGGCTGCGGGGGAAAGTGTCGTAAGGGCCGGCGCCAGCCGGCGGACGGGGCGCCACGATGCAGCTGTTCCTGGACACCGCGAGCATAACCGAGATCCGGACGATGTGGGACATCGGGATCCTGGACGGGGTCACGACCAACCCGACGCTCGTCGCGAAGGAGGGCAAGACCTTCAAGTCGGTCCTGCGCGAGATCTGCGAGCTCGGCGTGCCGTCGGTCAGCGCCGAGGTCGTCGCGACGGACACCGACGGGATGCTGCGCGAGGGCCGGGACCTGCGCGCCTTCCACCCGTCGATCTACGTCAAGATCCCGATGACCGCGGCCGGCCTCAAGGCGACCAAGATCCTCGCCGGGGAGGGCACGCGCGTGAACATGACCCTGGTCTTCAGCCCGAACCAGGCGCTGCTCGCCGGCAAGGTCGGGGCGACGTACGTCAGCCCGTTCATCGGCCGCCTGGACGACCAGGGCCAGGAGGGCCTGGAGCTGGTCCGCGAGATCGTCACGATCTACCGCAACTACCACGTCGCGACCAAGGTGCTGGTCGCCAGCGTGCGGCACCCGATGCACGTCGTCGACGCGGCGAAGATCGGCGCCGACATCGCGACCATGCCGTTCGCCGTGATGGAGAAGCTGGTCCAGCACCCGCTGACCGACCTCGGGCTCGCGCGCTTCCTCAAGGACTGGGAGAAGGTGCCCAAGGGATGAGCGGGCCGGGCGCCCCGGAGGCCGGCGGGAGCCTGCTCGAGCGGTACCTGCGGCTCACGCGCGAGGCGCTGGAGCTGGTCCGCCCGGGGCCCCCCGAGCGCTCGTTCCTGCGGGGCGGCTCGGAGGACATCCTGAGGATGGCCCGCGCCTACCTGGAGGACGCCGTGCACTTCCGGGACGCGGGGGACCGGGAGCGGGCGCTCGCCGCCGTCAGCTACGCGCACGGCTGGCTGGACGCCGGCGTGCGCCTCGGGCTCCTGGACGGGAGGGAGGATGGGACGCGGTTCACCCTCTTCCGCTAGCGCCGGGGGCGAGCCGCCCGCGCTCGGCGAGGCGGTCCTCGCCTCGATCGAGACCCACCTGCGCCAGCGGGAGCTCCGGCGCGAGGAGCTCTACCAGCAGGCGCGCCGGCTGCGCCGGCAGGCGCAGACGACGATGACCCGCCTGCACGTCGGCGCGGCCGAGCCGGCGGAGCTCGCCTCGGTCCGCACCGCGCTCGCCGAGCTGGCCGACCGCCTCCGCCGCGAGGGGCGGGCCGACGAGCCGCTGGCCCACGACGCGCTCCAGGAGGGGGTCGAGGCGAGCCTGCTGGGCGCGATCGTCTACCGCCAGCCGCTGCCGGGCCCGAGCGAGCTGGCGGTCGAGCCGGAGCCGTACCTCCTGGGCCTCGGGGACGCCGTCGGCGAGGTCCGCCGGCTCGTGCTCGAGCGCCTGGGCGCCGAGGAGCTGGACGCCGCCGAGCGCTACCTGCGCCTGATGGAGGAGCTGACGCAGGCGCTCCTGCGCTTCGACACCAGCCGCGCCATCGTGCAGCTCAAGCCGAAGCAGGACGTCGCCCGCGCGCTCGTGGAGCGGACGCGCGGCGAGGTCGTCATGGCCCGGTTCCTCGCCCGCGCCCGGCCGCCGGGAGGCTGAGCGCCCTGGCGGCGCGCACGACGATCGGGGTCATCGGCGGCTCGGGGGTCGCCGGCCTCCTGGACGAACGGGAGCGGCGGCTGCACCGCGTCGCCACCCCGTGGGGGGCCCCCTCCGGCCCGGTCGAGGAGGGGCGGATCGGCGGCGTGCGGGTGCTGTTCCTGCCGCGCCACGGGGCCGGGCACGCGATCCCGCCGCACCGCGTGAACTACCGGGCGAACGTGGACGCCCTGCGCTCGCTCGGGGCGGAGGCGATCGTGACGGTCAGCTCCGTCGGCTCGCTGCGCGACGAGCTGGCGCCCGGCACCTTCGTGCTCCCGAGCCAGTTCGTCGACTTCACCAAGCAGCGGCCGACCACCTTCTTCGACGGCGGCAAGGTCTACCACGTCTCGCTGGCCGACCCCTTCTGCCCGGATCTGGCCCGCGAGGCCGCCGAGGCCGGCCGCGCCCTCGGGACGCCGTTCGCCGCCGACAAGTGCTACGTCTGCGTCGAAGGCCCGCGGTTCAGCACCCGGGCCGAGTCGAAGTTCTTCCGCGGGTTCGCCGACGTGATCGGCATGACCCTGGTCCCGGAGGTGACGCTGGCCCGCGAGCGGGCGCTCTGCTACCTCTGCCTGGCGATGGTCACCGACTACGACGTCTGGGCGGACAAGCCGGTCGACATGCGGGAGATCGTCGAGA
>JASHYB010000191.1 GCA_030043255.1 Thermoplasmata archaeon
GGTGGCGTTGGCGTAGTTCGGGGTCGTGTTGCCCGTGACGGTCCCCGCGACCGGGTCGGCCCCCAGCTGCGCGGGGGTGAACGCCGCGCACGGGTGCGGCGCCTGGCTCGTGATGACCTCGTAGGCGGTGGCGCTGCCGACCAGCGCGATGATCGCCACCACGATGCCGACGACGGTGAGCTTCGACAGCGCCTTGCGGGCCGGCTTGGCAGGCGCCCCGGCGCTCGACGGCACCCCCGCGGTCGGTGGGGCGCCGAACGGGGCGCTGGGAGAGGGATTCCCGGCCATCGTCAGTCCCCTCCCCGTCCGGCGGAACGCTCCGGGACGGCGACCCCCGATCTCCCCACGCTCCGGCGGACGGCCGGGCTCACCCGCGTCGCCGCGCCGCCGTCGCTCGTTCGGCCTCTTCCCAGCAGCGTGTCTGCCCTCATGCTGCTAGTCCCCCCTCGTGCGAAACGGAGGAACGCGAGAGGAGGACCCGACGCGACCGGGGCGTACGGGACGAGCCGAGAGCGCCGCGGTCTTCGGGCGCGCGACGGAGTGTCGGGGGGACTTCGAGGCGGCGCACGGGGCGATTGGCTGCCCGTGCGGGCAGACCTCCGGGTGGCCTTCGGCTCCGCAGATCTCCTCGACCGTGCGGTGGCTCAGGGCGAGGTCGACCTCGAGCGCGGCCGTGTGGGTGGCGTCGGCCGACAGGCCCGCCCGCGCGAAGAGGCTCTCCGCCACCCGGTGGTGGCGCAGGTACTCGTCGAGGCAGCTCTGGCCCCGCGCGGTGACCCGGCTCTTGCCGCGGAACCGGCTGATCAGCCCGAGCTGCTCCAGCGGGCCGAGGTGCGCGAGCGCCGAAGGGGCCCGCACGCCCAGCCGCTGGGCGATCGCGTTGAGCGAGACCCCGCGGCCCTCGGCGCCGTGGGTCGCGACGAACCGTAGGGCCTCGAGCTGCCGCCGGGTCAGCCGCTGGAGCGTCTCCACGTCCCTCTCACGGCCGGGCCATATTTACGGTAGACCCTAATTTTTAGTCTATTCGAACAAATTTGCCGGAGGCTCAACCTGTGGCCCATGCCCGCGAGCCCGCTCGGCGGTCCGGCCGGACCCACCGTTATAATCCGAGCCGCGGTGGCCCGCCCCGGACAGATAGGATGGTCGCGGACAAGCGGGTCGGGATCCTGGGGAGCGGGGACGTGGCGAAGGCGCTCGGCAAGGCCTTCGCGAGCCACGGCTACGACGTCAAGCTCGGCACGCGCGAGCCGAAGAAGCTCGAGAGCTGGTCGAAGGAGACCGCCGGGAAGGTCTCGGTCGGCTCGTTCGCCGACGCCGCGCGGCACGGGGCCTTCGTCATCGTCGCCACGCACGGGGACGGGACGGAGGCGGCGCTCGAGCTCGCCGGACCGAAGAACTTCGCCGGTAAGCTGGTGCTGGACACCTCCAACCCGCTCGACCTCTCGAAGGGCTTCCCGCCGGGACTTCTCTTCGGGGTGACCGATTCGCTCGGCGAGCGCGTCCAGCGCAAGCTGGCCGACGCCAAGGTCGTGAAGTGCTTCAACACCGTCGGCAGCCCGCAGATGGCCACGCCGAAGTTCGCGGGCGGTCCCGCCCGGATGTGGATCTGCGGCAACGACGCGGGGGCCAAGCGCGAGACCGAGACGCTCCTGCGCGAGCTCGGCTGGGCCGGGGCGCTCGACGTGGGCGGGATCGACGGCTCACGCTGGCTGGAGGCGATGGTACCGCTCTGGGTCCGGGCCGGGCAGGCCCTGAACACGTGGAGCCACATGCTGCAGGTGGTGACGTAGGTGGCCTCGACCGCGCCCTCCACCGCATCGCCCGCTCCGCCGGCACGGAACTCCAAGGTCCGGCTGCTCGGGCTGCCGATCCTCGTCCTGGTCGGGGTGGAGATCTACCTCGGGAACGCGCTCGCGATCGCCGGGAGCCCGTATCCGTCCAACCTTCTCGACGCGCACATCGGCGCCGCCGCGCTGCTCATCCTCTTCTCCGCCGCGGCCGTCGCGGTGGCCTGGCGTCTGCCCCGGCGACTGCTGCGGGCCGCCTCCGCCGTCACCATCCTCGCGGCCGTAGGGGCGACCGCTTCCGGATCGATCTTCCTATGGCACGGTCAGGCCAACGCGGCGCTCGACGGCATGGAGGGCTGCGCCGGGATCGTCCTGCTGGGGGCGCTCGTCCTGCTCATCTGGGGCTCGGTGGCCCTTGCGGCACCGTCGAGCCCAGCGACCTAGCCCGACGGGCCCGCTGCGGGTCCGCCGGACGGCGGGGCACCCCGGCGGTCGCGACGACGGGCAGCGGTCAGGTCGAGAAGCCGAGGGAGGGATTCGAACCCCCAGGAAACGGATCTGCAGTCCGTCGCATTAACCTCTCTGCCACCTCGGCGCGGGTGTCGCGAGACGGACCGGGGTTAAAGTCCTCCGCACGAAGCTTCCCGGCGCGACCGCGCCGGCCCGTTCGGCCGAGACCAGGCGGCTAGATCGGACGCAGTCCCCGACCGAGTCGGAGCGCGAGCGAGCGCAGGGCGAGCCGGCTCCGCTCGCCGGCGGTCGCGGAACGGCCTCCTGAGGTCGTCGTCCCTCGACCGAGCTGCTCCAGGAGCTCCGCCACCGAGTCTGACCCGTCGGCGAAGGCGGTCCACGCCCGGCCCAGCTCGTCCGCGTGGTGGGCGTCGCTCCCGCCCGTCGCTCCCAGTCCACGCTGTGCGGCGATCGCCGCGGCGCGAGCGTTCGTCCGCGAGCCGTTGTGGCCGTTCAGGACCTCGAGGGCCGGGACCTTCGCCCGGGAGGCGATCTCGCCTCCCACGCCATGAACACGGCGGAACGGGTGGGACGGTACCGGCACGCCGCCGTGGGCCCGGGCCCACTCGATCGTCTCGTCGATCGGACGTCGGGCCGGGGGCGCCTCGCTCACCCCGAGGAGCAGCAGGTGCCCCTCCCGCGTGGAGACCTCGACCCCCGGGACGAGCCGCAGCTCCGGCCGCTCCCGCGCGAGTTCGGCCAGCCGGCGGTGGCCGGCGACGCTGTTGTGGTCGGTGAGCGCGAAGCCGTCCAGCCCGCGTGAGGCAAGGCCGGCCACCAGCTGGTCGACGTCCGACCGGCCGTCCGGGGAGTGGCTCGAGTGGACGTGGAGGTCGAGACGCCGGCCGGGGCTCATCGGACCTTGGCCCCGGGGAAGACCTCCTCGGACGGGCGGACCGCCAGCTCCGCCCCGAACGCGAGGACGGTCCCCTCGGCAGCGTCCGGTCGTTCGCGGCGCACCACCTCCAGCGAGCCGAGCGCCCACGTGCCCGGTACGCGGACCTCCGTCCCTCCGAGGTCGATCGTCGAGGCGCCGTCGGAGGTCGCCGTGACCCGTCCGACGAGCAGCGAGACGGAGGAGAACTGCTCGTGGGTCACCGTGGGGGCGTCGGCCGGCGCGCCGACGGCCAGCGAGCCGGGCGGCACCGAAGGGGGAGGGGCGAGCAGCACCGCCCGCTCGCCCGACTCGGC
>JASHYB010000192.1 GCA_030043255.1 Thermoplasmata archaeon
AGGGTCCTCGCGGTGCCGCCGGAGGCAGGCTCCGCGTGCACCCCGGTCCCACGACGGCGAACTATTTAGATACACTTTGGCGGAACGCGCGGCGCGCCGCTCGGTCCCCGCCCGGGACCCGCCTCTCGAGAGGTTCGAGAAGTACTTCGTAGACTCGTTCCACCGGGGCTAAGCTCGCCGAGCGCACTCGCGCCGCGTGCCGAGGGCACCGTCCCGCCGCCGCTCCCGGTCGCAGGACGCCGCGGCCGTCCGGTGGCTGCTGGAACCGGAGCAGCCGGCGGTCCGCTATCGGACCCTCACCGAACTGCTCGGACGCCCGTCCTCCGACCCCGAGGTCGTCGCCGCCCGTCGCGACCTCGCCGCATTCGGCTTCGTCGCCGACCTCCTCGACGGGCGGGACCGCGAGGGCTGGTGGGTGAACGGGGCGAGCCTGTACACCCCCAAGTACCTCGCGACGAACTGGCGGATGCTGGCCCTCGCGGAGCTCGGGGTCGGGCGGGAGCATCCGGCGATCCGGGGCTCCTGCGAGCTCTGGATGGAGCGGTTCGCGCTGCGGGGCGGCGGGGTCGGGGGCAACGCGAAGGGGGTGGGGCACCACTGCATCGTCGGCAACATGACCCGGGCCCTGATCCGGATGGGCTACGGGGAGGACCCGCGGATCCGGCGCAGCCTGGACTGGCTGGTGGAGACCGCCGACCCGAAGGGCGGCTGGTCCTGCTTCGGCCGGGGCCGCAACCTCGACTCCTGGGAGGGCCTGAGCGCCTTCGCCGCGTACCCGCGCTCGCGCTGGAGCGCCTCGATGACCGCGACGGTCGAGCGTGCGGCGGAGTTCTTCCTGGAGCGCGAGCTCCACCGGCAGGGGGCGAGCTACGCCCCGTGGTACCGCTTCCACAGCCCGGTCCACTACTACTACGACGTGCTGGTCGGCCTCGACCTGCTCACCTCGCTCGGCTACGCCGGCGATCGACGCCTCGCCTTCGGGCTCGACCTCGTGCGTCGCTAGCGCCGCGCCGACGGACGGTGGAACCTGGACGCCGAGCACCCGGACGTGGAGGGGGGCATGGCGCGATGGTACGAACGCCACCCGACCCAGCGGCCGATCCCGCTCCGGGTCGAGCCGGCGGGTCGGCCGAGCAAGCTGGTGACGCTGACCGCGCTCAAAGTGCTCGCGCGCGTGGCCGCCTGACCGGCGGGCGCCGCGGCGATCGGTTCAGCGGGGCTCGCCGGGTCCGCCGGGGGTCGCGGGGGACGCTCCCGCGTAGGCCGGGGCCGCCGCGTCCGGCGCGGCCGCGGGCTTCTCCGTCCGGGACGCCGGGGGAGGGGTCGGGGCGGTCACGCCGTGGATGTACGGCCGCCCGCGCAGGGCGCTGATCACCGCCGCCGCGCCGGTGAGGGCGCTGGCGACGTAGAACGCCCCCGAGATCGACGTGCCGAAGCCGGGTTCGACCACCGACGCGAAGAAGTGCGGCGCGAGCAGCCGATCCTGCACGGTCGGGGAGAGCGGGGTCCACCCCGGTGCGCTCGACGCGATCGCCAGCAGCTGCTGCATCGGGTTCTCGCCCAGGAAGGCGCCGAACAGCGCGCCGGTCGGATTGCCGCCGATCGCCTGGCCGAGGATCGCGGCGTCGCCGCTCGGGACCCCGGCGCTGCCGAGCGCCCCCGGGACCGTGCCCGGCAGGTGCGCGGCGAGGCCGACGATGACGATGGTGAAGAAGATCGCCAGCGACATCTGCTGGCCGGTGTTCTGCAGCGTGGCGAGCATCCCCGAGGCGGAGCCGCGGTTCTCCGGCGGCACGGAGTTCATCACGGCGGCCGCGTTCGGCGCCGCGAACATCCCCATCCCGCAGCCGCTCGCGAACAGCGCGACGCCGATCTGCCAGTAGACGAAGTCGACCGGCAGCGTCGCGAGGGCGAGGAACGAGACCGCCCCGATCGACATCCCGATGGTGCTCAGCAGGCGCGGGCCGTGCCGGTCCGACAGCCAGCCGCTCACCGGGCCCGAGACGAGGAAGCCGGCGATCATCGGCATCATCATGATGCCGGCCCAGAGCGGCGTCTCCGAGAAGCTGTAGCCGTGCAGCGGGAGCCAGATCCCCTGGAACCAGATCACGAGCAGCAGCATCAGGCCCCCCCGCGCGAGCGAGCCGATCAGCGCCGCCGAGCTCCCCGCGGCGAACGAGCGGACGCGGAAGAGGGCGAGCCGGAACATCGGGTCGGCGACCCGCAGCTCGATGAAGACGAACCCGACGAGGAGCGCCGCGCCGACGATAAGGGCCGCGAGGACCCAGGGCGAGCCCCAGCCGGTCGTCGAGCTGCCGTAGGGGAGCAGGCCGTAGGTCGTGCCGACCAGCAGCAGGGTGAGCCCGAGCGCGAAGGCGATGTTGCCGGCGAAGTCGACCTTCTGGCCGGCGCGGCGGATCGAGATCTCCTTGAGCTTCCAGTACGCCCAGACGGTCCCGAAGATCCCGATCGGGACGCTGACCAGGAAGATGATCCGCCAGGTCGGCAGGACGAACGGCCCGATGTGCAGGTCCGGGATGCTGGCGAGGATCCCGCCGACGACCAGGCCGACCAGCGAGCCGCCGATGAAGGCGATCTGGTTGACCCCCATCGCCTTGCCCCGCTCGTTGGGCGGGAACGCGTCGGTGAGGAGCGCCGCCGAGTTGGCGAACAGGAACGACGCGCCGACCGCCTGGATCAGGCGAAAGCCGACGAGCGCCCAGGCCCCGGTCGTGCCCTGCCAGGGTTCGAGGAAGAGCAGGATCGAGGCGCTGGAGAAGACCGCGAAGCCGAAGTTGTACATCCGCGCCCGGCCCCACATGTCCGAGAGCCGGCCGACGGTGACGAGCAGCGTGGCGGTCACGACGCCGTAGCCGAGCAGCAGCCAGATCAGCAGCGGGAACGTCGACGGGTCGAACGGGTTGACGCCGATGCCGCGGAAGACCACCGGCAGCGAGATCAGCAGGATCGTGCCGTCCAGCGACGCGAGCAGCCCGCCGAGAGTGGTGTTGGACAGGACCGTCCACTTGTAGGCGACCATGGCGGGAAACCGGTCCGCCTACGCGGCGGGGGGCGGGCCGCCGAGCGTCTCGGAGAAGAAGGCCAGGACGCGGCGCCAGGCGTCCTCGGCGCTCGCCGCGTGGTAGTTGGACGCGCGGGTGTCGTTGAAGAAGGCGTGCTTCGCCCCCGGGTAGACGTGGGAGGTGAACGAGCGACCGGCGCGCGCCATCGCCTCGGCGAGCTGCGGGACGGTGGAGGTGATCCCCGGGTCGTCGGCCCCGTAGAGGCCGAGCAGCCGCGCGTGGATCTTCGGGACCTCCTCGAGCGGCGGGTTCTGCCCGTAGAAGATCACCGCCGCGGCGAGCTTCGGGTCGACGGTGGCGAGCCGGGCGGACATCGCTCCGCCGAAGCAGAAGCCGATCGAGCCGAGGCGGGCGGGGTCGACCTCCGGCAGGCCCCGCAGGTACTGGGTCACCGCGAGCAGGTCGCGGCCGAAGCCGGCCTGGGCCGAAGGGCTCGACACCCGGCCGAACGCCTCCAGGATCGGGCGCCGCTCCGCGGGCTGCGTGGCGGCGAACGCCGCCAGCTTGGTCGGGTCACGCCGCAGCTCCGGCGGGGCCTGGGCGAACGATTGCATGGCGAGGGCGATGTTCGCCGGGGTCAGCAGCGCCTGCAGCTCGCCCGTGAACAGGTTCGGGGCGACGGCGACGTACCCCTGCTGGGCGAACCGCCTCGCGACGTCCCGCTGGTGCTCGTCCAGGCCGAAGATCTCGTGGATCACCACCACCGCCGGCTGGCGCCCGGCAGCAGGGCGGGGCCGCGCGAGGTAGGCATCGAGCTCGCGGGTGCCGGTCGGGATCCGCAGCTCGCGCCCCTCGACGGTCATGGCGACCGTCCGGGGCGCCCGTGCGGCGGCCGAACGGCACGCCGGACCTCGGGTCCGGCGACCCACTGAGGAGACACGGACAATCGGACCATCGACCCCGCGGCGTTACTTAGCGTTTGAGCGCCGGACCGGGCGCTGGGGGGCCGGTCGAGGTCCCGGGGCCGCTCAGCCGAGCCGAGGAAAGATCGGGGCGAGCCGCGGGATCTCCCGGAGCCGGGTGCGCGAGCCGGGCTCGAACGACGTGCGACCGTCGCCCTGCTCGACGACGATCTGCGCCTCGCCCCAGGAGGCCCCGGCGGAGGTGCGCAGGTGCCAGACGTTGCTGAACTCCAGACGACCTTCCGGAGGTTCGTCCGGGTACGCGACGAACAACGAGACCCCTCCGGCGACGATCGCCCGGACGATCGGGCCGACGGCGCGCAGCGGGTAGAGCGACGCGAGCCGGTGCGCGTTGGAGAGCACCACCAGGGTCGTCGCGTCGGCCGGTCGCCGGGACGCGAGCAGCGCCTGCGTATGCGTCGGGAGGCGGAGGAAGTCCACGAGCTGCTTGAGGCTCTCCGGAGGCTCGTCCGAGCGCACCAGGCCGGAGATCGCGGCGTTCGCCGGGACGTCGTTGCGCGGAAGGTCCTGGGGCTCGACGACGCTCAGGAACTC
>JASHYB010000035.1 GCA_030043255.1 Thermoplasmata archaeon
CGGCGACCTGGCGGTCCTTCGCCTCGCCGCGGAGCTGGCGGACCAGCTCGACGACCTGCGCGACCCCGACCGCGCCGAACGGCCGTCCCTGGGCCTTCGTGCCCCCGGACGGGTTCACGGTCGGCCGCCCCCCGACGCCGAACCGGCCGCTCGCGAACTCCGGGCCGGCCTGGCCCCGCTCGACGAACCCGAGGTCCTCCAGGCCGACGATCGGGCAGATGGAGTAGGCGTCGTGGATCTCGGCGACCTGGACGTCGGCCGGCGCGCGACGCGCCCGCGAGAACGCCCGACGGGCCGCGTCGACCGTCGCTCCGACGCTCGTGATCTCCGGGCGGTGCTGCAGCGCCATGGTGTCGCAGGCGACCTGGCTCGCGGCGATCCGGACCGGCGTGTCGGTGTGCCGGCGCGCCTCCTCGAGCGGCCCGAGGACCAGCGCGGCGGCGCCGTCCGAGAACGGGGCGCAGTCGAGCACGCCGAGCGGCTCGGCGATCGGCGGGGCGCCGACGACCTGCTCGACGGTGAGCCGGTTGCGGTAGTGCGCGTTCGGGTTCTTCGAGCCCATCTCGTGGGCGCTCACGGAGACGCGGGCGAGCTGCTCGCGCGTCGTCCCGTAGAGATGCATGTGCCGGCGCGCGACCATCCCCCAGAGCGACGGCAGCGTCGCCCCGAAGACCACCTCCCACTCGTGGTCGGCGGTCGACGCCGCGATCTGGGTCGCCGTCTCGTCCGGCACGTCCGTCAGCTTCTCCGCGCCGCCGACCACGACGTAGTCGTAGAGGCCGCTGGCGACGGCGAGGTAACCCTGGTGGAGCGCGAGCGCGCCGGAGGCGCCGCCCCCCTCGACCCGGACCGCCGGCAGGTGCCGGCCGGCGAGGCCGGCGTAGTCCAGGATGAGCGGGGCGATGTGCTCCTGGTCGATCAGCGTGCCGCTCGCCATCGTGCCGAGGAACAGCGCGCCCAGGTCCCCGCTGGAGAGCTTCGCGTCGACCAGCGCCTGCAGGCCGGCCTCGATGCCGATCTCGCGGAAGGAGCGGTCCCAGAGCTCGCCGAACTTCGTCTGCCCGACCCCGAGCACGGCGACCTCGCGCATCGGCTAGCCCCCCGCCATGCGGATCTTGCCGCGGAACTTCGCGTAGACCGCGTACGGGATCTCGACGCCGTGGTCGAGGTAGTACTGGACCGCCCGGCCGTGGTTGCGCTCGAAGCCCGCGAGCTCGTCGGTCGTCTCGAGATCGAAGGCGTCCGAACCGGCCCCCGAGCCGTAGCCGACGACCAGGATCCGCTCGTTCGGGCGCGCGTGGTCGAGCACGTTCGCGAGCCCGATGAGCGCGGCCCCCGAGTAGGTGTTGCCGAGGTACGGCGTCACGAGGCCGTAGCGCATCTGCTCCTCGCTGAAGCCGAGCTGCTTACCGACCCGCTGCGGGAACTTGCCGTTCGGCTGGTGGAAGACGACGTACCGGTAGTCCGCCGGGCGGCTGTCGACCGCCTCGAACATCGCCCGGGCGCACTCGGTGACGTGTCGGAAGTAGGCCGGCTCGCCGGTGAAGCGGCCGCTGTGGCTCGGGTAGCGCTGGCCCTCCCGGCGCCAGAAGTCCGGGGTGTCGGTCGTGTAGGAGAGCGTGCGCCGCACCCGGCAGATCACCTTCTCCCGCCCCAGGACGAACGCCGCGCCGCCGGCGCTCGCCGAGTACTCCAGCGCGTCGCCGGGAGCGCCTTGGGAGGTGTCGGTCCCGATGGCGACCCCGTAGCGGATCATGCCGGCGCCGACCAGCCCCAGGCAGGTCTGGATCGCCGCGGTGCCGGCCTTGCAGGCGAACTCGAAGTCGGCGGCGGTCAGGTTCGGGGTGGCGCCGACCGCCTGGGCGACCACGGTGGCCGTCGGCTTGACGGCGTACGGGTGCGACTCCGAGCCGACGTAGATCGCGCCGATCTGCTGCGGGTCGATGCCGCCGCGGGCGAGCGCGAGGCGCAGCGCCTCCGTGGAGATGGTGATGGTGTCCTCGTCCGGCGCGGGCACGCTCTTGCGCACGACGTTCAGCCCCTGGCCGACCGCGTCGCCGTCGGCGCCCCAGACCCGGCCGATCTCCCGCGGCGTGATCCGGTAGCGGGGCACGTAGGCCCCGTAGCTCACGATCCCTGCTTCCATCGGTCGGTCCTCCTACAGCTCCTCCAGGCGGTCCAGCACCGCCGGGGCGGAGAGGGAGGTGGTGAGCAGCGGGATGTTCTCGACCTCGGACAGGCGGATCGCCAGCGCGTCGATCCGGCCGGGGTTCGCGAACACGACCGCCGCCGGCTTGAGCGGATGCGCGCGGATCGCCACCATCGGGCTGCGACCGTACTTCACGTTGGCGAACACGACCGCCCGTTGGGTGGTCCAGCCGTAGACCTCCACGAACCGCACCGCGTCCATCGACAGGATCGCGCGCGGGGCGTCCAGCACGGTGAAGCCGTGGATGTCCCGGTGCAGGTCGACGCGGCTGACCGCGCGGGCGTCCAGGCGGTCGGCGAAGCTCTTCAGCGGCATCGCCACCGCGAACTCCCGCAGGCTGAGGATGCCGTCCGAATGCTCGCGGGCCGGCTGCGCCGCCGTCAGGCGCCCGCCGTGCTGGCTGTCGAGCGCGAGCAGGCCGTCGACGTACCGGCGGATGAAGCCGGCGCCGGGGCTCGCGCGGCGCTCGCTCTCGTAATCGCTGATCACGGACGGCACCGTCTCCAATTGCCGGGCGAGGTCGCGCTGGGAGACCTTGAAGTCCTCTCTCCACTTCCGCAGGGTCCGACCCGGGTGCGGGGAGAGCACCACCTCGCCCGCGATCTTCTCGCGGAGCTCGGGTTGCACGGGAACGAACGAGCGGCCCGCGCTATAAATCGCTGTCCTTCGTGTCGTTCCTGCCGGTCGACAGCTGCCGAAGCCTCCGACAGCGGAGTGGACCGGGCGAGAGCTCCCGACGCGACGGTCCGCCCGCCGCGCCTTTTGAACTCGCGACCTCTACCTTGCCAAGGTAGCGATCTTCCGCTGATCTACCGGCCCACCGGCCCCGGCGAGGTGCCCCCAGCCATAACGCCTGCGTCCGCGGACCCGGGGCGCGGCCTCGGCGGCGGGCGTCCGAGCGAACGCTTATCGTCCGCGGCCCGCTCCCCGCGCCGATGGAGGGGGGCGGGTCGTCCGGCGAGCCGATCGACGTGCTCGTGCGCAGCTCGCGCGAGCTGCTCCGGCCCGAGGAACTGGTCCGGGAGGTGACCCGGGACATCGTCAAGGAGGAGATCCGGCGCCACCTGGAGAAGACCCTCCACGAGGACCCGAAGCTCGAGCAGGACCTGCGGGACGCCGTCCGCGACCTGCTCGCCGCGCGCGCCAACGAGTACGCCGCCGTCCTGCGCGTCGGCACCGCCACCGCGCGGCTCGGGCTCGCCGCGCTCCCGCCGGAGGTGCGGCGGGAGCTCACCAAGGACCTGATCGACCTCGTTTCGAAGGAGCTCGGCCAGATCGTCGAGAGGTCGCTGTAGCCGATGCCCTCCGCCGCGGACACCGTCCGGATCTACGAGATCAAGCGCGTCGACGTCGAGGGGGCGATCGTCATCGACGGCTTCCCGTCGGTCGGGCTCGTCAGCTCGATCGTCGCGAACTACCTGGTCGATACCCTGCAGATGGAGCAGATCGGCATCGTCGAGTCGGCCGCGTTCCCCACGGTCTCGCTCGTGCGGAGCGGGATCCCGCAGCACCCGGTGCGCATCTACATGGGCCGTCCGAAGGCGGAGCGCAGCGGGCTGGGGGCCGACAAGATCGTCGCCTTCGTCTCCGAGTTCCATCCGGCGCCGACCGTCATCCTGCCGCTGGCGACCGCGATCCTGGACTGGGCGCAGGAGCAGCGCTGCTCGCTGCTCGTCTCGCCGGAGGGCCTGGTGGTCGAGTCGCCGACGACCCCGGCGCGCAAGGGCCGGGGGGGCCTGGGCGACGTCAAGGTGTTCGGGATCGCCAGCACCCGCCGCGCCCGGGACCTGTACATCGACCCGAACACGATCCCGTTCAACGAAGGGGTCATCACCGGCATCGCCGGCGTGCTGCTCAACGAGGGCCGGCGCCGGGGCTTCGACGTCCTGACGTTCCTGGCGGAGGCGCAGGCCGACTACCCGGACGCGCGGGCGGCCGCGAAGGTGATCGAGACGATCAACCGGATCCTCCTGCATAGCGCCGTCGACCCGGTGCCGCTCTACGCCGAGGCCGAGCGGATCGAGCAGCAGCTGCTGCAGATCCAGCGGCGCGCCGCCGACCGCGCCCGGCCGGAGTCGATGGCGCCGACCTCGCAGCCGATGTACCGCTAGCGCGGGGGCCCGGCACCCGCGCGAGCAGCTCGCGCACCCCGTCGACCAGCCGTTCGACGTCGTGGCGGTCGTTGTAGAGGTAGAACGACGCCCGGACGTTCCCGCGCAGCCCGCGCGTAGCGTAGAACGAGTGGACGCAGTGCATCCCGGAACGGACGAACACCGCATGCCCCTCGTCCAGGTAGACCGCGGCGTCGTGCGGGTCGACGCCGTCCAGCGTGAAGGCGAAGATGCTCGGCCGCTCGGACGGCTCCGGCGGGCCGAGCGCCTGGACACGGGGCTCCTCCGCGAGCCCCCGGCCGACGAAGCGGTTCAGCTCGAGCTGCTGCGCTTCGATCTCCTCCAGGCCGACCCGTTCGAGCACGCGCAGCGCCGCTCGGGCGCCGAGCACGCCGGCGTAGTTCTGGAGGCCGGCCTCGAAGCGGTGCGGCGGGGGCCGCAGCTGATGCTCCTCCAGCGTCGTCCATTCGACCGTCTCGCCCCCCAGGACGAGCGGCCTCAGCTCCCCGAGCAGGTCGGGTCGGGCGAGCAGCAGGCCGACGCCGGTCGGCCCGAGCATCTTGTGCGCGCTGACCGCGTACGCGTCGACGCCGAGCCGGTCCAGCGCGAGCCGGAGATGCGGGGCGGCCTGGCAGCCGTCCGCGAGCACCCTGGCTCCCCGGTCGTGCGCGCGTTCGACGATCTCGCGCAGCGGCAGCGTCCGCCCGTCCAGGTTCGAGGTGTGGAAAACGCTGACCAGCTTCGGGCGATGGGCGAGCGCTGCCTCGAACGCGTCGCTGTCGAAGCTCCGGTCGTCCGGGAGCGCGAACGTCTCGAGGCGGATCCCCCGCTCCCGCGCCAGCGCCTGCCAGACCACGAGGTTGGAGTTGTGTTCCCGGTCGCTGAC
>JASHYB010000193.1 GCA_030043255.1 Thermoplasmata archaeon
CCGTTCAGCGAGGACGACGTCGACGACCAGGTGATGCACAACTGGCTGGAGCACTTCGGGCTGCGCTTCCACCAGATGCACGCCAGCGGCCACGCCTCGGACGGGGAGCTGCGCGCCATCGTCCGCGAGCTCGCCGCCCGCCACGTCTATCCGGTCCACACCGAGCACCCGGAGGCGTTCGAGGCCCCGGAGGCGAGGGTCGTACAGCCCGAGCTCAACCAGGTCTACCGGCTGTAGGGGTCGGGGAGAGGAAGGGGTACGGCCGGCGCGAGCTCCCCCGACGGATCGCCCGACCGGCTCCCCACCGGCATCGCCTCCGTCGACCGCCTCCTCGGCGGGGGCCTGGAGACGGACACCTTGACCGAGCTCTACGGCGAGGGGGGCAGCGGCAAGACCCTGTTCGCGCTCGAGATCGCCGCGCGGGTCGCCCGGAGCGGCCGCTGGGTGCTCTACGTCGACACCGAGGGGGTGAGCCTGGAGCGGCTCCGAGCGGTCGGCGGCCCCGAGTTCGACCGCATCCTCCAGCACCTGCTCCTGTCCGCCCCGAAGAGCCTGGAGGAGCAGGGCCGGGCGGTGCGGACCGCCTGCGCGCTGGCCCGGGGCGGCCGGCGCGACGTCGGGCTCTTGGTCCTGGACTCGGCGACGAACTTCTACCGGCTCGCCCTGTCGAGCCCGGACGAGGACGACGCGCGGGAGGCGCTGATCCTGGAGGTCGCCGACCTGCTCGCCACCGCCCGGGCGAAGGGGATCGCCGTCCTCCTGACCAACCAGGTCTGGCGGAACCCCCGCGAGGGGACCGTCGAGCCGCTCGGCGGATCGTTCCTGAACCACGCGGCCAAGACGATCCTGCGCTTCGAACGGCGCGACGGGCCGGTCCGCGAGGTCGTGCTGGTCAAGCATCGGGCCCGCCCGCAGGGCTCGGCGGCGTTCCGCATCACGTCGACCGGCCTCGCGAGCCTCGGTCCCGGTTGAAACCGAGATAAGCCGGGACGCCCGTTGGGAGCCGATGGCCGACGACGTCGAAGTGGCGGACGTCCCGACCCCGATCGGCCTGTTCCGCGTGGTCTACCACGGCGCGGTCGTCCGGGTCGTCGACCTCCTGGAGCCGGGCACCCCGCAGACCGGCGCGCCGGACGGGGCGACCCGCCGCAAGCCGCCGTTCCGCGCCGGCACCCCGCCGGCGCGGCTGCGCGAGTACTTCCGCAACGGCCACGACCCGCTGGCGATCGAGGTCGCTCCGGAATCCTCCTCCGAGTTCGACCGCAAGGTCTGGGAGGCGCTCCTGCGGGTCCCGCCCGGCCGGACCGTCACCTACGGCGAGCTGGCCCGGCGGGCGGGCTATCCCGGCGCCGCGCGGGCGGTGGGGGGCGCGATGGCGCGCAACCCGATCCCCATCGTGATCCCCTGCCACCGGGTCGTCGGCGAGAACGGCTCGATGCAGGGCTACGGGCTCGGGCTCTGGCGCAAGCGCTGGCTGCTCGACCACGAGGGGGCCTGGCCGCTGCGGTCCCGGTCGGCCGAAGGTCCCCGGCCCGGGGGTCAGCGCACGCTTGACCGCGCGCCCTCCGCCCGCCCTCCGGCGGCCCCGGCCGCGTAGTCCGGGCCCGCCCCCGCTTCGCGCCGGCCCGCCGACACTACCTACTACAGCTTGCGTAGGTTACGCTGCGTTCCGACCGGCCTACTTACTACGACATCCGTAGGTTCGCGAACTACGACCGGACGAACCTACTACGCCCGCCGTAGCTTGTGGCGATCCCCCGGCGCCGAAGCTACTACAGATGCCGTAGCTTACTCGCGGCGGACCGCGAAGGAGGGAGACCGGGAGCCGACTACCCGGCGTAGTAGCTCGCGTCGTACGGTTCGGGCTTGAGGCCCCGGCGCTGGCGGACCTCCGCGACGACCTTCGGCTGCAGCTCGCCCGGGACCGGCTCGAAGCCCATCGACTCGGTCGCCCAGAGGACCTTGCCGGCGGTCGCGCTGCGGATGTCCGAGGCGAAGCCGAACATCTCGGCGACCGGCACCTTGGCGACCACCGTCTGCAGGTCGCCGACGCTCGTCATGTCCAGGATCTCGCCGCGGCGGCGCTGCAGCTCGCGGGTCGCGCCGGCGAGGACCTCCTGCGGGACGTTGACGGTGGCCTTCTGGAACGGCTCGAGCAGCAGCCGGTCGCCCAGGACCATCGCGCCGTAGATCCCCGAGCGGGCGGCCGGGATCGTCTGGGCCGGCCCGCGGTGGATGGAGTCCTCGTGGAGCTTCGCGTCCACGAGGCGCACCTTGAGCCCGTAGACCTTCTCGTTGGCGAGCGGCCCGCGGTTCATCGCCTCCTTGAACGCGTCGACGATCAGGTCCATCGTCTCGTTGAGGTACTGGATCCCCTTGGTCACGTCGAACAGGATGTTCGTCCCCTCGACGGCGACCAGGCCGCGGCCCTCGTCGCGCGAGATGCCGAGGCCCTCCATCTTCGTCACCAGCGCCTTGGTGTCCTTGAACGACTTACCCTGCGGGATCTCCCCTTCCTTGATCGCCTCGGCGACCGGGCCCGGGAGCGCCTCGACCTCGAAGTAGAAGCGGTTGTGCTTGTTCGGGCTCTTGCCCTCGAACGGGCCCCCCGGGTGCTTGACGAGCTCCCGGTAGACGACGATCGGCTTGGAGGACTCGATCTCGACCTTGTAGTCGTTGATGATCCGGTACTGGGTGATCTCCAGGTGGAGCTCGCCCATCCCCGAGAGCAGGTGCTCGCCGGTCTCGGGGTTGATCTCGACCTTGAGGCTCGCGTCCTCCTTGGCGATCTTGCGCATGACCTCGATCAGCTTCGGCAGGTCGGCCATCCGCTTCGGCTCGATGGCGACGGTGACGACCGGCTCGGAGACGTGCCGGATCTCCTCGAACGGCACCATCTCCGGCGAGGTCGCCGTCGTGGTGCCGGCGAACGCGTCGGACAGCCCGATGACGGCGGCGATGTTCCCGGCGGGGACGTCGTCCACCATCAGGCGCTCGGGCCCCATGAACAGCGAGACGTGCTGCACGCGGTTCTTCAGCTTCGTCCCGACGATGGCGAGCTCCATCCCCTTCTGGATCCGTCCGGAGAAGACCCGGCCCGTCGCGATCTCGCCGGCGCTCGGGTCCATGGTGATGTCGGTGACCATGAACGAGGTCGGGCCGGTCGGGTCGGTGTTCACCATCGCCTGACCGACCGACGAGCCGATCTCCCCCTTCCAGATGTTCGGGATCCGGTACTTCTGCGCGGTCTTGGGGCTGGGCAGGTGCCGGACGACCATGTCGAAGACCACGTCGTTGATCTTCGCCTTCTGGGCGATCTCGCGCGAGCGGCCGGTCGAGACGTAGTCGATGATGTCCGGGAACTTCACGCCGGTCTTCTGCATGTACGGCACGCTGATCGCCCAGTTCTCGTAGCCGGAGCCGAAGGCGACCGAGCCGTCCCGCGGGTCGACCGACCACTCGTCGATGAACTCCTCCGGGGCCATGCGCCGGATGAGCTCGTTGACCTCGGCGATGATCGTCGTGAAGCGCTTCTGCAGCGACTCGGGGGTCAGCTGCAGCTCCTTGATCGCCCGGTCGACCTTGTTGATGAACAGCGTCGGCTTGACCTTCTCGCGCAGCGCCTGGCGCAGCACCGTCTCGGTCTGCGCCATCACCCCCTCGACCGCGCACACGACCACGATCGCGCCGTCGACCGCGCGCATGGCGCGGGTGACGTCCCCGCCGAAGTCGACGTGGCCCGGCGTGTCGATGAGATTGATCAGGTACTGCTCCTTCTCGAACTCGTGGACGATGGTGACGTCCGCGTTGTTGATGGTCAGCAGGCGCGCCTGCTCCTGCTCGTCGAAGTTCAGGTAGAGCTGCTTGCCCGCCAGCTCGTCCGAGATCATCCCGGCCGCCGCGAGCAGGTTGTCGCT
>JASHYB010000194.1 GCA_030043255.1 Thermoplasmata archaeon
TCTGCATCGGCATCTGCCTCAACCTCGACCTCGGCTCGGTCAGCGCTTGGGTCTTCCTCTTCGTCAGCGCGAGCCTGTACACCGGCCTCGGCACGACGCCTCCCCCGAACGGAGACTGGAGCGCGGGGCAGTGCGGCTCCGGCTACGCGGTGCAGGGGCTCTACAGCACCAGCCCGTACGACACGCTCGAGGACCAGTATTGGTTGGTCATCTGCTGGCACATCGGCGTGCAGTGGGGGGTGAGCTGGAGCGCCGTCCTGGGCCTCTTCAGCGGGTCGATCTACACGAGCGGCGACTACACGATCTACGCCGGACCCGTGACGACCACGGTCGATGTCTGCAGCCATACGTACGACGTCTGCACACCGGCGCTCACCTGGAGCAACCCGGTGACGCCGGACCCATCGTGGTCGATGCCCAGCGGGAGCACCGACACCCTGGACGTCTACAGCCCCCTGAGCGTAACGGGCTACACGGAGACGATCGGCGGAACGTGGGCTACCCCGGTCGCCGCACCCCAGGGAGGTCCCACCCCGTGCGGCACGGTCGCGGATATCGGAGGCGGCCCGGCGGGATCGGTCGTGAGCTACGTCGCGCCGACGGTCTCGGCCACCGAGTACTGCGAACTGACGTTCCGCACCGGTCTGGCCTTCGGGCTGTCGCTTGCCTCCGGGCAGATCAACAGCGTCAGCTTCGTCATCGAGATCACGCCCCCGACGCTGCACTTGCCCGGGCCCATCTGCCTCGCCTGCACCTTCCACTGCGTGGCCAGCTGGTGCGCCCCACTCGCGGTCTCGGGGGTTCCGTGGCGGGTCACGTACCAAGGGCCCTTGCCCGGCACCCAGCGCTTCGAGGTGAGCCAGGTGTTTGGCCAGCCCATCCAGCTGAGCAACCTCGCGGACGGCAACTACAGCTACGCGATCACGCCCCCGCCCGGGCTGACGATCGCGAACGGTACCAACGGAACGTTCGACATCACCGGGCAGCAGGCCTACCTGCCGATCACGTGGGCGCCGCTGGCGATCGCGTTCCGAGAGAGCGGCTTGCCCGGCGGTACGGCCTGGGGGGTCACGATCGACGGAACGGCGGCGAACACCACCCTCAGCACCCTGAACTTCACCGGCGCCTCCGGCAACCTGACCTACCGGGTCGACCATGTTGCCGGCTACTACGTCACGCCGACGAACACGAGCACGGTCGAGCTCGTCGGCTCGGACCTCACGGTCCCCGTGACCTTCGTCCGCAACGCAACCATGGCCCCCAAGGCTCTCGAGACCGCCGTGGTCCGGTTCGTCGGCCTCGGGCTGCTCCTGAATTTCACGGTGGTGTTGAGTCCCGGGGTCTCCGAGAGAGGACTCAACCCGTCGTTCGACCTGACGAACGGGACCTACAACTACACCATCGTCTCGCCGTACGGCTACGCTCCCCAGGCGTCGGGGCAGCTCACGGTGGTCGCCCCCACGGGGCAGACCATCGATCGATCGTTCCTTCCGCCCAGCTATCCGGTGACGGTGGTCGAGTACGGTCTGCCGTCGGGGACGATTTGGTCCGCCACGATCGACGGCGCCCAGGTCTCGACCAACACGTCCTTCCTCCAGGTCCTGGTGCCCAACGGAACCTGCAGCTACTCGGTCGCTCCGGAGGCGAACTTCGCGGGAGCGCCCTCGGGCACCGTGGTGGTGAACGGCAGCGCCCAGTCGATCGGCGCCTACTTCCGACCGGTCCTGTACAGCGTCGCGCTGGTCGAGACCGGGTTGCCGCTGGGCACCAACTTCAGCGCGGATCTGGCCGGTCGGCTGCTCTGGACCGACGTCTCCGGGACCCGCACGGCGCTGGACTGGCTGGAACCGAACGGCTCGTATCCGTACATCTTCGCCCAGCCACCGGGCTGGAACGGGGGCATCAACATTGGGGATCTGGTCGTCTCGGGCTCGTCAGTCCAGCAGAACTTGACGTTCCTCGCCTCGACGAAGCCGTACTACCGTGTGGAGTTCAAGGAGACGGGCCTCCCGAGCGGCCATGGCCCCTGGTCGGTGACGGCCGGCGGGCAAACGGTCGAGTCGGAGGGCCGGGACGCGAATCTGTCGCTCGAGGACGGAACCTACACGTACTCGGTAGTGGGGCCGGCGGGCCATCCGCCCAAGGTTCCGACCGGAGCGCTAACGGTCCACGAGCGGGCCAAGTCGGTGAGCGTCCGGTTCACGGCGACGCTGTATCCGGTGCAGTTCCATGAGGTCGGGCTCGCGAAGGGGGCGTGGTCGGTCAAGCTGGACGGACACCGCAAGAGCGCCCCGGCCGGCGGGGTCATCACCTTCGAGGTCCCCGACGGAGAGTACCTGTACACGGTGGGCCACGTCAAGGGCTACGTCAGTTCGGGTTCTCCGGCGTACGCTTCCGTGGACGGGGCGCTCGCCTCGGTCAACGTCACCTTCGTCGCCGGGGAGATGACCGGCCCGATCCCCGCCGCGGGCTCTACGAGGGACCTGCGCGATCCGACCGTGACGAGCACGGCGGCGTCACCCAGCCTCGCCGGACTCGCGGCCAGTGGTCTCGCTCTCCTCGTCGGGATGGTCGCCGCCACCCTGGCTGTCGAAGGAGTGCGACGGCGACGCGCTCCGTGGTCCCCCGAGGCGGTGGGGGACCGGCGTCGGCGCGCCCGCGCCGGTCGGCTCCCTAGACCGTAGGACCGCAGGGCTTGCGCGCCTTCAGGGAGAACATGAGTGGAATCCGTCGCGCCCGGGGGGGCCTGCTCCAACGGCCGTCCCGCTCCCTTCGGAGGAACTCCGGCACATCCTACCAGGGGGAGCGGAAAGGCTAGGGCAGGAGCGCGTCCCAGACCGAGGCCCTCCCTGCGCAACGCGAAGGTTCCGAGGCCTGGAGGTCCCTCTCCACGGAACGGCGCGCCAGGTCACCGGAGGAGCGGTTCCCCTTCAACACGTAGGAGCGTCCCGAATTCGGCCGACCTCGTGATCCCACCGGAACCAACTGTAGACCGGCGCGTCGACGTCGATCTGCCAGAGGAGGGCGATGAGCTCGCCGCGATGCTGGAGCTCCTCCTCCACGAGATGCCAGAGCACCTCGCGGACCGGGATCCGGCATTCGTGGGGCGGCACCTGGCCCCGCTTCACCAGGATCGTCCGCGCGAGCTCCGCGTCGTCCAGTCGCGCCAGCTACCGCTCGATCTGGTCCTGCACGTAGGCCTCGTCCTTGCGCAGCACGGCGACGCTGAGGGGCGCATCCGAGTCCCCCTCCTGCGGGGGGAACGGTTCGGTCGAGCAGTTCTGGAACCAGAACTACAGGGCGCCCTGAGAGTGGGCAAGGATGTCCAGCAGCGTCGGGTGGGACGCTCCCCGATCGCGCGTGAGCTCCGCCGGAGGGAGCTTGTCGAACGTCTCCAGATAGCCCCGACGCGCGGCGGCAAGGTAGGCGAACCACGCGCGGATCGCCTCGAGCTCCGACACGGCGATCGGTCCGGGCAGGAATCGTTCAGGGCGAGTCCTTGAGCAATGCTCCGTAGGACGATTTGCGCTTCACCTTGCCGTCCTGGAGCTCGTAGATGTTGCAGTAGTGGACCCGGAACGTGCGCCCATCCTTCTTGCGGACGACCACGTTGCCCTCAGCGACCACGACGTTGCCCTCCTCGATCAGGCGGGTGGTCTGGCTGTGGAGCTCGTCGTCGCCGTAGTTCCGGACGAACGCCTCCTTGCCCCGGGTGATCGCCCCGGAGGCCGGGACCCCGTCCGCCCACTCGACCCACTCCACGTCGTCAGCCAGCAGGGGGCCGAGCTTGGACGGGGCGGTCGCGACCACGGTCTCGATGAGCTTCTTGTTCGGGCTCATGGCGACCGCGATCCCGAACCGGGACAAAACAGGTCAGGTCACTGCCGGGGAGGACCTGCCGAGCCGTCGTAGCTGGGAAGTCCGGGAGCGGAGGGCCCCCGTCGGGCCCGTGGAGCTCACCTCGCGACGCGGGCGCTCGTCAGCTCGCCTCTCCAGCGAAGGGGCCGGCGGAGCCCGGTCCTGCGGCTCGGAAGGTCGTGCAGAGGGCCGGGGTACGAGCTCACGCGGCCCAAGCGATCCTGGCTCAAGGCGAGGCGGCCCGACGCCCCGGTCCGCGATCCTCCACATCGACGCTTCGGGGCCGCCAGGCTGCGGCGACGACGACGGCCGCCAGCGGCACGGCCGTCAGGTACAGCCAGAGGTCCGTGTAGGTTCTCGACAGCAGCGCGGGCGCCAAGGTTCGGGCCGGGTTCAGGGAGCTGCCGGTCAACGGCCCGATGAGGTAGGTGGACAGGCCGACGGCCGCCGGGGGCAAGCCGAGCCTCCAACGGGCCCGACCCTCTCCCCGGTCCGCGAGGGTGAAGACCGCGGCGACCAGGAGGGCCGTGAACGCAGCCTCGGCGGCGAAGGCCAGGAACAGCTCGCCGGGGACGGGAACGGTCGCGCCAAGGTGGCTTCCGCTGCCGAGCGTTCCCAGCACCGTGAGGCTCCCGACGACGGCGCCGCAGAACTGCGCGACCCAGTAGCCGGGCGTGCCCTCCCACGCCACCCGGCCGCTCAAGGCGAGCGCGAGCGTGACGGCCGGATTGAGGTGGGCTCCGGAGACCTCGACGAACAGCACGACGGGGATGAGGACGGCGAGGAACCACGCGACGGCCATCGCCCACTGCGGGATCCCTCCGAGACGACCCGCGCCGACGACGGTCCCGGTACCGATCCCGACGAGAAGGGCGGTGCCCGCGAACTCGGCCGCCCATCGCCGGCCGGGCGCCGGGTTCATCGGGGTACGCTCCGGAGGCGCTTGCGGGCGGCCGGGTCGGCAGCCCCTAGTTCCGTGCACAGGCCCCTCACTAGGGCAGCGATCCGGTCGCGAACCTGGCGAAACTCCGCGTCATCGAGCGCTGCCGGGTCGGGGAGCGACCAGTCCCGGAGCTCCGCCCCCTTGAGGCGCGCCGGACAACTGACGTCGTCCAGGCACCCCATCGTCACGCGTACCCCGGCCGAGTCCACCATCTCGCGAGTGAGCAGCTGGGGAGCGTGGGCCGGCGCGACCAGCCCGATCTCCCCCAACATCGACGAGGTCCTCGGGTTCGCCCGGGCCGCCGGCTTCGTCCCAGCGGAGGTCGCGGTCCAACCCGGTGGGGGATCGGCGTTGAACATCGCTTCCGCCATGAGGGAACGGCACGCGTTCTCGACGCAGACGAACAGGACGACGCCCGGAGGCACGCGGCCTCACCTCGAGGGCTTCACGGCGCGAATGTGGGCCGCCCCCACGCTCGCCGGCTTCCGGTGACCGTCGGGCGCGCGGGCGGCTGGCGCGAGCTCCACCGCCACCCGGGAAAACCCGACGCTTCGAAGGAGGCGTCGCAGCCGGGAGACTTCGATGGCCCCGGCCGAGCAGGAGACCCAGCGGGAGGGGTCCGATCGTTCCTTCGAGGCGATCGGCCGCGTCGCCACGACGTCGGCGATCGCGAGCCGGCCCCCCGGTCGCAGCACCCGGAACGCTTCCCGGTACGCGGCGGCCTTGTCCGGCACGAGGTTGACGACGCAGTTGGACAGGACGACGTCGACGGATCGATCCGGCACCGGCAGGTGGTCGATCTCCCCCAGCCGAAACTCGACGTTCCGGTAGCGGCCCGACCGAGCGATGGCCCGGGCCCGGCTCAGCATTTCCGGGGTCATGTCGACGCCGATCACCCGACCTCCCGGTCCGACCCGCCGCGACGCCAGGAAGCAGTCGATGCCTGCTCCGCTCCCCAGATCGAGGACGACCTCCCCCGGCCGTAGCGACGCCCGGGCGGCGGGGTTCCCGCAGCCCAGCCCGAGGTCCGCGCCCGGCGGCAGGTGGGCGAGCTCCTCCGTCGCGTAGCCCGGCTGCGTCGAGCAACCCGAGTCGCCGCAACACGTGCCGGCCTCGGCGACAGTCCCGCAACACGCCCCTCCGGTCGCGACGGCGGCGTACCGGGAGCGGACCTGATCCTTGCGCCGTTCTGCGGGGGACCCTCGGACCGCATCCGCGGTCACGGGAGGAGGCTTCCCGGGTTCCGGCGCAAGCGGTAGTACATCCACTTCCCTTTCCGGCGGGCCGCGACCGCTCCCGCTGCGACGAGCACCCCCATGTGGTGGCTCACGGTGGCGTGGCTGAGCCCCGTGGCAGCCTGGATCTCGCACGCGCACAGTTCCCCCCGTCGCTTGAGCAGGGCGACCGCGAGCAGCCGGTGCTCGTCCGACAGCGCCTTGACCCGGCGCAGCGCCCGGGCGAACCCCGGCGACGCCCCGAGCTCCTTGCCCAGCGCCGCGTATTCCGGGACGCAGCACGCCGCGTCCTCCCCGGTCAACCTCTCGAGACGTTCCCCCAGAGCCGCATCGACCTTGGCCGCGGGCATCATGTTGACGTATATCGACACCACTATATGTAGACGATAGTCGACATGAATCCACGCGACCGCACCGGCCTCGGGTGCGACACGCCTCGGGGGCTGGGCGCCCGGTACGCCGGCGCGTAGGGCTCAGCGGTCCGGTCGATCGGCCCCGCCGGGGCGGAGCTCCGCGGCGACCGTTCCGCACCGGGGTCCGGGCCCGCCTCAGCGTCGAGAGGCGCCGGCCTCGCGGGACGGCGGGGTGGGGCGGAGAGGTGAAGGCGGCGGTACAGGTGGGCGGTCGCATGGTAGCCGGCGGACGGCGTGGAACGCCTCGAGGTTCCCGCGCCGGACCGACCGCCGTCGCCCGCGCTCCGGCTCGCGCCAGGTCCCTGAGCTCGAGACCCCTCTCGCCGGAGACCTGGCCGGCGTTCGCCCGTCTCGTCGAGAAGCACCACGGGATCTTCGGCGGGTGCTGGTGCATCGCCTTCCACCTCGGACCGGGCGAGAACAAGCGCTTCGCCGGGAGGTACCGTGAGCTGAAGGAGGCCCGGGTGCGCGAGGGCAGGGCGCACGCGGCCCTGGTCTTCGACGGTCCTCAGGCGGTGGGCTGGTGCCAGTACGGCCCCACCGCGGAGCTGCCCAACATCCG